>NZ_JAPZQM010000532.1:0-24606 GCF_027530565.1 Microcystis sp. LE19-10.1B
CAAAAACTAGCAATTTTCCCTTGTTACGGCAAGCTAAGTAGGTAGGGTCTGCTGAAAAAGTTTTTCCTGGGGGTAGGAGTCAGTAGCCAGTCGTCAGGAGTCGGTCGTTTCAGGCTTTGTTGCCCTTGTTTTTTGTACCAAGCGATGTACCACAAGAAGGATAATGCAAGGTTTTTGAAAGTCCCAATCCTATTTTCTGGCAGTAACATCGGACTTTAACAGGTCAAAAGCCTTATTTTAAAAGGGTTTTACCATTATTCAGCAAGCCCTAGGTAGGTGTTAAAAATCGTTAGATACCCCCCTTATTAAGGCTGTCCTTTAGTCACATCTTTCTTAACATTTCAAACCTTTGTAGCACAAGGCTTTCAAGACTCGGTTAACAATCTGTAATATTCCTTGTTGACACCCTTACTGACAAGGAAAAAACTGAAATCAAGTCAGGATAAGGGTTGGAGTGCTTACTGAAAAAATTGTTAAGAAAGATCCCTATAAGGGATAAGCTAAACGGCTTTTACTTCGGATCACCGATATAGACTCCAAAAGGGTTATAGCTGTTGGATCATGCAGGTTAAGCGCCGTTTAGCTTAGCTTATTAAGGGGGGATTAAGGGGGGATCGGCACCCCCCTTATCAAGGGGGGCAGGGGGGATCGAACCCAAAATCTATCTTCTATTTAATTATAACCACTTATTTACCACAGACAAAAAAGGGTTATTTTAACGGTTCGGGAATACTATCGGAAGGAGCTTCAAACTGTCCGGTAATAACGTATTCTAGACGCAATTTCAGCCAAGTAATAAACTGTTGGTTGAGAGAAACAATTGCCGCTGCCGGTTGGGGAGTTTTGTTTTTGATATCGGCAAAAGCGGGGGTATCTAAAAAAGCTGGATTGGCAATTAACCAAAAATCAATTTCTTGACCTTTTTCTTGATAATTCCTGATTCTTTCCTTCAAAACTTCCTTTTCGATCGCTTCTTCTTCTAAAAACTTTTGACTGGCTACCAAATAATAATAAGTTGTCATCATCTTTCCTTTAATTTTTCAGTGTAATTGTTCGTTAGTCGGGAGATTAGCTGATAGCTGATGGCTTTTACAATTGTCCACGCATAGCCAATTTCATTTCCCTAACAGCCCGTTCCAACCCGACCAAAACCGCACGACTGATAATTGTGTGACCAATGTTCAATTCTTCCATATTGGGCAAACAGGCGACGGCATAAACATTCCAATAGGTCAAACCGTGACCAGCATTCACCCGCAAACCCAGAGAGGAAGCGTATTCACAACCTTCTTTAAGAATTGTTAACGATGCTTGACGCTCGCTCTCCTGTTGTGCTTCGGCGTATTGACCGGTATGGAGTTCAATAAATTTCGCTCCCGTATTAGCGGCCGCTTGAATTTGGGCAAAATCGGCATCAATAAACCAACTAACGGGGATATTAGCCGCTTGCAGGCGCTCTACAACCCGACAAAAACGGTCAAAATTGCCCAGCATATCGATCCCCCCTTCCGTGGTCACTTCCTGGCGCTTTTCGGGGACAAGGGTGACATAATCGGGTTTAATATCGAGAGCAATGGCGATCATTTCCTCCGTCGGGGCCATTTCCAGATTCAGATGAGTCCGCACCGTTTGCCGGAGAATCCGCACATCGCGATCTTGGATATGACGACGATCCTCGCGCAAGTGAACGGTAATGCCATCAGCACCACCGATTTCGGCCAAAACTGCCGCCGCCACGGGATCCGGTTCCACGGTGCGGCGCGCTTGGCGAATTGTGGCCACATGGTCGATATTGACACCCAAAGTCAGCAAAGTTGAACCTCCTTGTTTGTTAGTCCAACTTTCCATCTTACCATTGCCGTCAAAAGCGATTACATACTGGGGATATTTAAACCACTGGTCAGTTCTTCCATTTTGCTGCGCATGGTTTCCGTGGAGGCACTATAGGCGACTTTCATGGCTTCTAGAATAGACCCAGCCACAATCTCCAGATCTTGGGAGAGGAGAGCCGGATCGATTTCAATCCCCCGGGGTTCTTGGTTGCCACTGAGATAGACTGTCACCAAGCCATTTTCACTCTGGCCGGGAATTTCCATATTTTCCAGTTCTTCTTGCAGAACTTTGGCCCCTTGTTGCACCTGTTGCGCTTTTTGGAAAGCGTCTTGTAATTCTTTAATCTTACCGAGACCGAATCCGAATCCTTGTCCTTGTGCCATGATGTTTTTTTTGTTTAAGGGGTCACTCAAGGTTTTTATTGTACTGCTTAAGGTGAACTGGGGTCAACTTTTGGCCATTTGAGGGCAAAAAGTGATTATTGACAACGATGACTTTCTGACTGGGTTAAGGTTTGAGGGAACTTGTTCTCTCTTCATCCGTCACGGGATGGTCAGAAAGAGAAATCCGAAAAATTATCCTAACCACTCAGTCGATTACCCCACGCCATAATACAATTGTTGCTTTGACGAGGAGAATAGCAATTTTGAACGCCAAAAAAACGGGAATTTTCTTGACAATTGCCCTAAGTTGTGCTTTAGCGGGGAAAGCAGCGATCGCTAATACTTCCCCTTTGGAGGGGACTCGATGGAAACTAAGGGGGTGGACAGCCGGAAGTTTGGTCAAAGAAACGGAAATTACTGCCGCTTTCCAGAAAAATATCCTCAGTGGTTCGGCCGGATGCAACCAGTATAATACCGGCTATCAAGTCAATAATGGCACGTTCCAGATCAACCAAGCGATCGCTACTACCAAAAAAGCTTGTCCGGAACCGCAGATGAAACAAGAAAATCAATATCTGGCCGCCTTGCAAGGAGTGGAACAATTCCAAGTGACAGCTAAAGGCGATTTACAGTTATTTTATCGTACTCCCGAAGGTTTAGGAATCCTCACTTTTACCCCCGCACCGACCACCACGCGCACGGAAAAGACAATTTATATCAATTCTAGGAAACAACCCTGTAGCCAAGGACCAACCAAAGACTGTTTACAGATACGAGAAAAACCAGAGGAAAACTGGAGATTGTTCGCCAATAGTATCGAGGGATTTGATTATAAACCAGGATTTTTATATCAAATTAAAGTTAGCATTGAAACCGTCTCCAATCCAGCTAATAATCAAAATTCGGAAACATGGAAGCTATTAGAAGTTATTAGCCAAACCCCAGAAAAAGAGACTCCGCGAGCTTGGTTTGATCGACCGTTAACTAATTGGAATAAAGCCAAGGCACCTATCCCCAAATCTCCCGTTAAAACCGTGATTGATAACCAGTGTCGTGAACAGGTTCGTCCGGCAATTACTGCCAATGATCAAGCACTTAATAAAGCAGGATGGTTACTGTACGGGTCCGTGCAAACCTATGGTAAAACTAGCGTTATTTCGGCCATGAGTGGAGTGGATGGAATGTGCCGACCAATGGGTTATCAAGACTTTGTTTTTGTCGATGGTAAATTCGCTGGCACTCTTTCCCCGCGACCGATGGATTCCCGCACTGATGGTGCATCTCAGAGAATTGTTTTACAAAATAGCGATCGAATTATTGTGGTTTTTAATCGCTATAAAGATACGGATCCTCTCTGTTGTCCTTCCCAATTAAGTCGCGTTATTTATCAAATCGAAACAGTCAGCGGAGTGCCAGTTGTTGTTCCCAAAGAAGCAGAAACAGAAGCAGTGAGAAACTAATTCAGTTATCAGTTATCAGTTATCAGTTATCAGTTATCAGTTATCAGTGAGATAGGGAGATAGGGAGATAGGGAGATAGGGAGATAGGGAGATAGGGAGATAGGGAGATAGGGAGATAGGGAGATAGGGAGAAAAAGACTGGCAGCTAATAGCTTACTTTTTTATTATATCTCCCGCAAAAGTGAGTTTTTAATCGCAGATGCTATTAAAGTCCTTAATTTAAGGATTTTTACAGAAAAAGATCGCTTTTCTACTGCTAGAAAATAATCTATTTCTTTCTGCTTCTCCTGACTCGGAGAATACTGGCTCGGAGACTTCTCACTTAACGGAAGATTTTTGATTTATGCAGCAGGTTTAGTGATTAGGCACTGATACTAGATAAGTAGTTATAGAATTCTAATAACTCCTCATTAGTTAGCAGTAAACGGGACTTTTTGCCATAGGTAGAAATCAGGTATTCCCGACCTTTTTCTGTGGTCCAAGCTAATCGTTTCATCTCCACATCAATTTTAGTTTTAAGAACTGAATAATCGATTTCTTCGGGAATAACAACAACTGGTTCCGGTTCTGGGGGTTCTTCTTCGGTTAAACTCGCTTCTTCTGGCAATTCTGATAATAAGGAGTAATTATCGGTTTCCATTTCTAATAATAAAGGCTCTGGTTCTGGTAAAGGAATATCCTTAACTTGGGGTAATTCCGGTTCAATTTTAGCTGGGGGAATATCCTTAACTTGGGGTAATTCCGGTTCAATTTTAGCTTCAGGACGAGGTATTTCAGTGACTTTAGGCGTTTTGGTCGATTTTTTGGCACTAGCGACGGGTTTAGGTAAATCTTCTGGTAGAGAAATATTATTGGGGCTGACTTTTTCCACAAGCTGGAGATCGGGGGTGCTTTCAGCCTCTAAAAGCAGTAAAGCTCGTTCTCTGGCTCTATCTTCGGCGATTTCCACCGTATCTGCCGCAGCTAAACCTGTAACGACCGTTTTTCCCTCAATTTCGACGATCGCTTTCACAATATACTTGCCGTGATCGATTTGAACTAACTCACTAATCAGGGCAACTTGGGGGTAACGTTGGCGTAACTTTTGCAACATGGTGACTTTTTCGAGTTCTTTTGTACTTATATTAGAATACTCTATCGCAATTATGGAAAAATGTAGCAAGTTCTTGCTAAGATTAAAGGTTAGATAAAATTTTCAGTTCTAGGATTAGCCTTGCCCACAGCAACAAGATTCTACTAGGCTGAAGCTTCTGCCAGAAAGACTAGCGATCGCCGAAAAGTTTGCCGGTGTTCGCTATTGGCTTATACTAACGAAGGCTTCGATAATTCTCAGGGTAGGTTCGGGGGTTCGATGCTTGGTCAGTTTACCTTCACTGTCACCAGCAGCGATCGCAATTACCCCGACAGAGATAATCTCTCGAGTCAATGGTTTAAATCAATCTTCTCATTATTAAGTATTTAAACTTAATTATTCACGATTCCGTCAGTGTCTTGTAAGTAAGGATTATTGTTAGATGGACTTCTCGATCGCCACACTCCTCTCTCATCTTAGTGATGATAAATTAGCTACGGGTAAACTTCTCGAAAAAAAACTGGGCTGCGAAGACGATCCCGAAAGCTGCGAAAAATTGCAAGTGATTCTCGGTGCTTTGGAACGTCTGGGAATGGTTGTCAAAGAACGCGGGCGCTATCGTCGTGTGATCGAGGAAAATGTCGTAGAAGCAAAGCTGCGCTGTTCCAGTAAAGAATTTTGCTTTGCTATCCAAGATATCGAAGATGCTGATGACATCTACGTCTCGAAAAATCATTTAAGTAACGCTTGGAATGGCGATCGAGTTTTAGTCAAAATCATCCGCGAGGGGACCCGTCGTCGTTCCCCGGAGGGAGAGGTGAGATTAATTCTCGAACGGGCTAATCCTTCGCTTCTAGCGCAAGTAAAACAGGAAAATGAGCGGTTTGTGGCGGTTCCCCTGGATGATCGCCTGAAATTTACCCTTAATCTCCTCGAAAACGGTCAAAATCTCCAAGAAAACATCGATCACCTCGTTCATGTTTCCGTCCTCCGTTATCCCCTAGGGGAAATGCCTCCCATCGGTAAAGTTACTCGTGTTCTCGGTTCCACGGCCGAGGCCGCTGCCGACACCGATATCGTCTCCTGTAAACACGATCTACCCCATAATTTTCCGCCGGAAGCCCTCGAAATTGCCGATAATTTAGCGTATTTCTTCGATAGTGGCGAAAAAGAACAACTGCGAGATTTAACCCCACTCTTCACCTTTACCATCGAAGATGACAACCCCCTGGATTATCCCCCGATCATTGAAAATGCCTTTTCTTTAGAGAAAATCAACCAAAATCGCTGGCGAGTCGCCATTCATATCAGCGATGTGGCCCGTTACATTGAACGGGGCGGATTATTGGATAAAGTTGCCAAAAAACGGGGAACTGCCGTCTATTTAGGCGAAAAAGTGCTGCCATTAGTCCCGGCTGCCGTTACCAGTCGTTGTTCCCTGTCACCGCAAGAACAGCGCCCCGCTATTTCTATCCTCGTCACCCTCGATGACAAGGGGGAGCTAGTGGAGTACGAAATCACCCGCAGCCTCATCCAAGTGGATCAACATTTTACCTATCAACAGGTGCGCGATCTGCTCAGTGAAGAAGATAGCGAAGCTGCCCCCACCGATACCGTTGAAACCCTGAAAGATTTATTTTTTAGCGTTTGCCCCACCCTAAAATCCCAACGTCTGCAGCGGGGTAGTTTTGATATTAAATTAGACAAAATCTCTCCCTACAAAGACGAAGGACGGGGGGGGACTGTTCTCGCTTCTAATAATTTACCGGCCCGTTCTTTACTGACAGAAGTGGCAATTTTAGCCGGCAAAGTCGTCGCTGAACATTTGCAAGCTTTACACTTACCCTGTATCTACTGTGGACAATCGGAACCGGATTGGGATGAATTGGAGGATTTACTCAAATTAGCCAATAATTTAGGGGCAGAATTAAATTTAACTGCCGAGGAGGAGATTAAACCCAATGACTATCAAAATCTCACCCGCATTTTTTCCGCTTCCACATCGGTGAAAGTCCTCAATTATCTCCTGCAAGAAACTCTCAAATTAGTTAGATATAGCAGCCATCCTTTACAGCATTTTGGTTTGGCCTATCCTGGCAATTATACCCACTGTCTCTCACCCCTGCAAAGATATGCCGATCTTTGGGTACAACGGGTGTTAAAAATCTTATTAACAGAGGGGAAAGATCGCCGCAGCAAAATCGTCAAAGTCGGGGTTAATTTGGGCAGTAATAGCTGTCATGGACAGATTCATTGGAATATTCTACCGAGCCAAATTCAGGAGGAGTTAGAAGAAGAAAGCCACCTAATTGTTTCCCATCTCAATGATCGCTCAAAAATTGCTGAAGATGCGGAAAAAGACCTAGAAGGATTGAAAAAAGCCGAGAAAATGAAAGAAAGAATGGGTCAAGTTTTTCGCGGCTTAATTACCGGTGTACAATCCTATGGTTTCTTCGTGGAAATTTCCGATTTATTAGTGGAAGGGTTGGTCCATGTTTCTTCTCTCAAGGATGATTGGTACGAATATCGCGCCCGTCATAGCTGTTTGGTAGGACGGAAAAATCGCGTTGCCTATCGTCTCGGTGATGAGGTAGAAGTGGAGATAAAAGATGTAGACTATTATCGTCAGCAAATCGATCTAGTTACGGTTAGCGGTGGCAGTTCAGCAAGTTATGACGACTTAGAAGAAGATTAATTATGAATCAACCAACCACCGAAAAAATCGGAAAAACCCGCTTTATTCTGCCCTTTTTATGCGGTATTTTTCTCTTTTTAACTGGCTGTGTCCGTTACGATGTGGGCATTAATTTTCCCCACCAACACCACGGGGAAATTATTCAACATATCACCCTCGGACAACGCTTAACCAGTCTCAGTCAAACCGAAGCCACTAAATGGTTAAATAGTATCGAACAGAGGGCAAAATTACTTAAGGGGAAAACCGCTCCTATTTCCGAACGAGAAATAATTGTGACTATTCCCTTTAGTAATAGTCAGGAATTAGAGGAAAAATTTAATCAATTTTTTGATCCTAGTTCTTCCTTTAAAATCAAAAACTCTGCTAATACCGATGATATAAAGTTACTGCAACTAGACTCAAAACTGGCAGTTACAGAACGAGATTGGTTCTTTTTGACTCAGAAAAACTTAAAATTAACCGTTGATTTGCGGGCTTTAGGTGTACTTTCTGAACAGGGAAATATTATCGTTAGCCCCGGTTCTTTAGTCGATATCGACTTCGCTTTAAAGACTCCCTTCGCTGGTCAAAATATTGAAGATGACTCAGGATTAAATCCCCCGGTAGAACAAGTTGACAATCAGTTAATTTGGCATTTAAAACCGGGAGAAATTAACACCATTGCGGCAGCTTTTTGGCTTCCTAACTATTTAGGTATCGGCACAATAATTATTGTTTTAATAACAGGTTTTGCCTATTACTTGAAATATAAACGCTTGCCCGGTGTATCCCCATCGACTTCAAGTTAGATGGCAACTAAGTAGTTAGTGTTAAAAACTGTCAGACACCCCCCTTATCAAGGGTAGGGTTGATTCATGAATTAACCCTACCTTGAATCAACCCTACCCGGAATCAACCCTAGGATTAAGGGGGGATCGAAACCAAAATTTATCTTCAATTTAATTATAAACAGCTACTTATTGACCAAAATTTAATGATCAATGAGGGGAAAATTAGCCAACTCTAAAACTGATCTAAAAATTGGCCCGCAATAGGGAAAATCTTGGCTAGGATCAAACCATAGTCATAATTGAGACTAGACGGGTTTCCCTTTTTACTTCAACACTGGCAATTACAGTTATGGTTAGCAATATTCCCTTTTCTATCCCCGAACATAGCCTCGATCGAGATTGTACCACCCTCTCTCGTCACGTCCTGCAACAACTACAAAGCTTTTCCCCCGACGCGCAGGATTTAAGCGCAATTATGAGTCGGATTGCCCTAGCGGGAAAATTAATTGCCCGTCGTCTCAGTAAAGCGGGATTAATGGCGGATGTGCTAGGTTTTACTGGAGAAACCAACGTCCAAGGGGAATCGGTCAAGAAAATGGACGTTTTTGCCAATGAGGTATTTATCTCGGTTTTTAAGCAAAGTGGTTTAGTTTGCCGTCTTGCTTCCGAGGAAATGGATAAACCCTATTATATCCCAGAAAACTGTCCCATCGGTCGCTATACCCTACTCTACGACCCGATCGATGGTTCTTCCAATGTGGATATTAACCTAAATGTGGGTTCGATTTTTGCCATCCGTCAACAGGAAGACAATGATTTAGACGGAGAGGCGCGGGATTTACTGCAAAATGGTCGTAAACAAATCGCCGCCGGTTATATTCTCTACGGACCCTCTACTATTTTAGTTTACTCGATCGGTCGCGGTGTTCATGCCTTTGTCCTTGACCCCAGTTTAGGGGAATTTATCCTCGCCCAAGAGAATATTATTATCCCCGATCACGGTCCGATTTATAGTACCAATGAGGGCAATTTTTGGCAGTGGGATGAGGCAATTCGCGACTATACTCGTTATGTCCACCGTCATGATGGTTACACGGCCCGTTACAGTGGGGCATTAGTGGGAGATATCCATCGAATTTTAATGCAGGGAGGCGTTTTTCTCTATCCGGGTACTGTTAAAAATCCCCAGGGAAAATTGCGCTTAATTTATGAAACTGCTCCCCTTGCTTTTTTAATTGAACAGGCAGGAGGTAAAGCTAGTGATGGGGTGACAAATCTTTTAGATATCGTTCCCGATAAATTACACTACCGCACACCTTTAGTGATCGGTAGTGTCGAAGATGTTAAATTGGTGGAGTCTTTTATCGCTGATCGCCGTCATCGCGATCGAGTTTAACTTATAGTTTTATTTAGAGATATTGACATGGATTTACAAGCTCTGAAGTGGACTAAAAATGTAAGGCGACACGATGGTACATGGGCATATCGGGAATATAAGGTTTCTAATTCCTTCAAACTGGCATGGAAAGACGATGAAGTCAATGCCAATAAACCCGAAAAAGATAGTTTGATACTACTCAGGCAGCAAGGGTATGTTACCCATTTAGTAAAAGTTCTCGACTGCAAAGCCAAACGTGAAATTGGCAAGGATAATTACGACATCTATCGAATTGTTGAGGTGCTTTGGGCTATTGATTTTGATAATCCACCTGTATCAGCCAAAGCAGATGCGATGTTTGATTATCGAGAAGTTCTCAACTATCAGGGTGGGAAGGTGATGGAATTGGAGAAGTTACCAACTTTCAGACAGCGTTGGGATGACGATGGCGGTTTGGGGGGATTCCAAACTTACATTCAGAATTTATTGGGGCTGTCAAGCAATGACTAAGAGCCTTGTTAAGCTTGTGTTATAGTATTGAGCAGATATAGGGCAACCGCTATGACTGCTATAGTTCAGGAACTTTTAGATACCTTTGACCGCTTGACAGACTCAGAGCGCTCAGATTTGCTATTAGAGATTCTGAAGCGGACAATTCACCTGGATTTTCCGCCCTTATCTGATGAAGATCTAGTCCTCAATGCCGAGGGAATTTTTCTAGAATTAGATGATCAAGAAGCTTCCTGTGGATAGCCCTGATCGTGGTCAGGTTTGGCTGGTTGATCTGGGTTATGTGGCCAAAGTCAGACCCTGTTTGGTTATCAGTATTCCTGCGCGCAATCAAGAGCGTGCCTTAGCGACTCTGGTTCCACATACGACAAGCTCTCGTGGTTCAAGATTTGAAGTGAAAGTCCAAGCTCGCTTCCTTAGAGAAGGAGTCTTTGATGTACAAAACATCGTTACAATTCCCCATGCAAAGCTTTTGCGTAAATTAGGAAATCTGACATCTGAGCAAATGATGGAGGTTGAGAATGCGTTACTTTTTTGGCTAGGGTTTGAAGAGAGGAATGATCAAGAAAGCGAAGATTAGTCTGTGCGCTAGTTGCAGCGGAAACATAACCAATAGTTAGGGTTTGCGGCAAAAAGTTTTTCGTGGAGTGTGGGGTGTTTAGGTTTATTCAGCAAGCCCTAAATACAATCGAATCCCTTTCGGATAATTATTCTAGTATGAGAACATGAGTTGTTCTTAAGGAGCTATCTAAGTCATGACGATCACTATAGAAGATTTGCTGTTATCTTTGCCGTTAGTTAGCAGTGAAGAAATGTTAGCTGGAATGAGTTTTATTAAAAGAGTGATGGTAATTCTGGACTCTAACATTTTAAGCTTATTAGTAACCCCGCTCGGTGAAGACTGGCCAGAAGATCAAAAGTTATTTACAGAAGTTTATCAATGTACCGAATGGGTTTTATCGTCTGCTGGCAAGAGGAGCTTGTCTGACTTCATCTGATCTATGTGATTATGAGGTTAGACGAGAAGTAAAAGCGTGCAAGAATTAGATAAGTTAAGGAATGTAATTAAGTTTCAGAAAGTCAGTTTTATTTTACTACAAAAAGCCGCTTATCTTTGGGCTGAAAAGTTAAAGAAAATATTGATATAGATTGTATCCTATCGGCTCAATGGTCGCTACTCAAAGAAAAATATCCCAGTCGTCGGGTTATTATTGCCAGCAAAAATATCAAAGATTTCCAAAACATTACTGATTGCTCCCTCTGGGAAGATATACATTATTAAAGCGAAACCGCTTGCTTTTATTTTTTTCAATAATAATTATAGATCCAAAACAATCTATTGGCCGCCCGAAAATTCCCCCCATAATCTTGAGAATTTTTTGATAAATAGGACTCGATCGAGGATAATTAGAAGAAATATTTTGACTCATAACCAAATCTAATCAAGAAGCCCAGTGACGATTCCCCTCCTAGAGTTGTTTGTATTCGCCACCGTTTTGTGCGGATTTTTAGGAACATTCCTGAAAAAAAACTTAATCATGAAGATTATCGCCATGGATGTCATGAGTACCGGCGTTATCGCCTACTATGTGGTGATTTCTTCCCGTGACGGTTTGTTTACTCCCATCCTCAGTACAGTTAAACAGCAAAATTACGCCGATCCTGTACCCCAAGCAGTGATTTTAACAGCGATCGTCATCGGTTTTTCGATTCAGGCGTTAATGCTGGTGGGAGTAATGAAATTAGCTAAAGATAACCCCACCCTCGACAGCAGCGAGATAGAAAAAAATAACACACCATGAATACTTTAACGATCGCTTGGATAAGTTTACCCTTTTTGATCGGCTTTATCATCTATTTATTGCCGCGATTAGACAAATATCTGGCTCTCGCCACCACTATTATCTCTCTCGCCTATTCTCTCCTTCTATTTAGCCAATCCTCCCCCATAACCCTCAACCTACTAGATAATTATGGCGTGAGACTGGTAGCCGATCAGTTAAGTGCCTATTTTATCCTCACCAATGCCCTGGTGACGATGGCAGTTATTTTTTATAACTGGGAAAGTAGCAAAACCGCCTTTTTTTACGCCCAAGCTATCATTCTTCACGGCAGCATTAATTCTGTCTTCGTCTGTGAGGATTTTATTAGCGTTTACGTTGCCTTAGAAGTAATTAGTATTGCCGCTTTTCTGGTGATTGCCTATCCTCGCAGCGATCGCTCTCTCTGGGTTGCCCTGCGTTATCTGTTTATCAGCAATGTGGCGATGTTATTTTACCTTATTGGCGCAGTTTTAGTCTATAAAGCCAATAATTCCTTTGCTTTTGCTGGTTTAAAGGGCGCACCTCCCGAAGCCTTGGCTTTAATCTTCATGGGATTATTAGTCAAAGGGGGAATCTTTGTCTCGGGATTATGGCTACCGATGACACACTCGGAATCGGAAACCTCCGTCTCGGCGCTGATGTCGGGGGTGGTGGTAAAAGCTGGCATTTTTCCCCTCCTGCGCTGTGCTTTAATCCTAGAGGATTTGGATGTCCTAATTCGGCTTTTCGGGGTGCTAACGGCGATTTTTGGCGTGTCATACGCAGTGTTTGAAAAGGATAGCAAGCGGATGTTAGCCTTCCATACTATTTCCCAGTTAGGTTTTATTTTAGCCGCCCCGGTAGTCAGTGGTTTTTATACCCTTACCCACGGTTTAGTTAAATCTTGCCTATTTCTGTTAGCGGGAGTTTTACCCAGTCGCAATTTTAAAGAATTACAGCAACAATCGATCCCTAATTCTCTCTGGATTGCCCTAGTGGTTGCTAGTTTTTCTATCTCTGGATTCCCCCTATTATCTGGTTTTGGTGCGAAAGCGTTAACGATGAAAAATTTAGTCCCCTGGCAAGAGATTATGATCAATCTTGTGGCGGTGGGGACGGCGATTTCCTTTGCTAAATTTATCTTTTTACCCCACGCTGGTGGCGAAAGTAAACAGAAGCTAACTATCGGTTTCTGGATAGCAATAATTCTGCTCCTTGCCGCCCTATTTTTAGCCAATGCCGTCTATGTTGAAGCTTATAATCTCCCCAATCTTATCAAAGCTTTAGCCGTCATCGGTGCCGGGTGGTGGTTATATCTGGGAGTTTTCAAAAAGTTATCCCTAAAATTATCGCGAGCCTGGGAACAATTTGATAATCTCGTCGGTATGATGAGTATAATGTTAGTTCTATTGTTTTGGATGGTCTTAGCATGATCGGACATATAATTCTGCGTTTAACTATGTGGTTTTTACTCACCGCTAATTTTACCCCCGCTAATATTATGATCGGGGTGGCTATTGCTTTTCTTTTGCCCCGTAATTTCGCCTCTAGCGAAACTTTAGGCGATTGGTTAAAGGTAATAATTAAAGTCTTTATAGCTATTCCCCAAGCTTATAAAGAAGCTTTTGAAATCATCTTTCGTCCCCACAAGGAAGAAGAAATTATTTTAGAGAGAATTGCGGGTAAACGTTCACCCAGATTGGCTTTTTGGGATATATTTCTCATTACCTTTACACCGAAAACTATCGTCACCGAATACAAGGAAAATGAGGGTTATGAAGTTCATCTAATTAAACGGAGTTCCCAGGAATGAATATTGTTCTCATTGCCATGATTGTCGCCCTATTAATTCCCCTTTATGAAGTGGCCAAAAATGATGACATCTGGCAAAAAATGGCCGCCTTTGCCAGTGCTTCCAGTAAATCATCGATTATTATTCTAGTAGTTTCAGTTCTGCGGGATGATTGGATGATTGGAGTGGTAGCAGTGATTATTCTCAGTGTCGGTAATGCTGGCTTTATGTTATTAGCACAAATTCTTAAACGACTGAACGAATCATGATTAACATTTTCAGTTATATCTGCATCGCTATCGGAGTTTTTTTCTGGTTTTGGGGAACGGCGCATCTTTTAGACAAGCGCTCGGTATTATATAAATTACATGGTCTATCTGTCGCTGATACCTTGGGTTCTATGGCGATTATTTTCGGGCTACTTTTGAAAGTTCCCCAAAATTGGCCTTTATTGTTATTGGCAATAATTTCCTTAGCAATTTGGAACACCATGTTAGGCTACGTTTTAGCTTATACTTCTAGCGATCGAGAGTAGAATTAAAGATGAATGAAAGTTATCTCTATGTTATTGTTGCCCTCTTGCCTTTAACTGCGGCGATGGTGATGTTACAATCTAATCCCTACCAAGCTCTAGTAATTCGCGGGGTTTTGGGAGCAATAGCAGCCTTAGTTTATGCTTTATTAGGGGCAGCAGATGTGTCTTTAACCGAAGCTTTGATGGGAACCATGTTAGCCGTAACTCTCTACGCGGTGGCGATTCGTTCCTCTTTAGTGATGCGTTTAGGAGTAATTGCGGAGGAAAACGATACAGTTTTAGAACAGTTAAAAACTCAACTACAAACGGTTTTAAGTAAACGTTTTATGCGTTTAGAATTAGTTGCCTACAGTGATAAACAAGCTTTGCAACAGGCACTTATGGATAAGGATATTCATGCCGTCTGTATCCGTCAAGACAATCCAGAAACTATCTCCTACGAAACCACAATTAGATTACCCTATCTCTACGATATTTTTAAAAATGAATTAACGGCAGCCAACACAACTTTAACTTGTATTGAAACCCCAAAATTAGAGGAGAAACACTAATGAAATGGATTTATACTCTAGCCGCCATTGCCTTCGCTATCAAAATGGTAATTATTCCCAATACTGCTTCCTCTGTATCATCCTTAGAAATTGTTGAATCCCTAGTGCGCGACGGCGGTGTTCCTAATGCGGTTTCGGTGGTTATTTTTCGTAATCGTCTCTACGATACCATCTATGAAGTGGTCGTTTTTACCATTGCCATTATGGGGGCAAATTTTCTTTTAGCCACCGAAAAACCCGCCAGTAAAATCCATCAATTTACTGACCAACCTTCAATTATTTTAGCCCGTTTAGGGGCAACAATTGCCGCTTTAGTGGGCATTGAATTAGCTATCCGCGGACATTTAAGTCCGGGGGGAGGTTTTGCCGCCGGAGTCGCCGGAGGTACGGCAATTGGTTTAATAGCAATTACCTCGTCTCCCGAATGGATGCAAGCAATTTATCGCCGTTGGCAAGCGGCAACATGGGAGAAAATTTCCGTCTTAGTTTTTATTGTTTTGGCTGCCATTACTCTCTCAGGATTTGAGTTACCCCACGGGGAATTAGGTGCGCTATTTAGTGGTGGTATTTTACCGATACTAAATATTTTAGTCGCCGTTAAAGTAGCTTTAGGTTCCTGGGCAGTAATCCTCGTTTTTATCCGCTATCGCGGTTTATTGTGAGAGGTTAATATCTATATTTATAGAACGTAGGTTGGGTTGAAGCATGAAACCCAACGCCCACTCATGTTACGCTACCGCTAACCCATCCTACAAATAATTGTGCCTCCCTACTTAATAGCTATAATTTATAGCTTTAGGTCAAAACTGGGGATTAACCGATAATCATAACATGACTTGATGGTTGAAAAAATGCTATAGTAATTTTGTTGCCCTCCTCAAGAATCAATAGGCATCTAATGATTCTGCTAAAAGAACTCCCGAGGTAAAAATTATGGTTAACGTTATTCGCGGTTCTTCAGCTAAACCTGTATCTTCTCAAAGATTAGCTAAATATTTTGAGGAAAGAACAGATATAGAGGGAACATTGTATATCGGCTATCCTATTATTGGAACTCCCCAAGGAGGATATCAAATTGATGCTCTATTAGTCTCTCGTCAGCAAGGGGTTATTATTTTTAATATTGATGAGGGAAAAAATTATGATTTGGATATTGAAGGCACTCAAGACGAGAGCATAACCAAGTTAGAAGCAAAACTGCTGTCTTATAAAGAGCTTGTTCAAAAAAGAAAGCTAATAGTTAACATTTCTGTAGCCACCTATGCACCGATTTGGAATAATTATCCAGAAGGAATTAACCCAGAGGAATATCCTGTTCTTATTAAAGATAAAGATCTTGATGATTTTATCAAGAAATGTCAAGGCAATGATTCTGAATATTTCGAGAAAGTCAACTCAGTTATACAAGCTGTTACAACCATTAGAAAAAAAGACGCTCGCAGTTATGTTGTTAAACCAGATTCTAGGGGAGCAAAGTTAAAAAAATTAGAAGATTCTATCGCTAATCTTGATGAAACTCAAAATAAGGCTGTTTTAGAAACCACTAAAGGTGTACAAAGAATTAGAGGTTTAGCAGGTTCGGGAAAAACAATTGTCTTAGCGCTGAAAGTAGCTTATCTTCATGCAACTCATCCCGATTGGAATATTGCTGTTACCTTCTATACACGCTCGTTAAAGGATCAATACAAAGATTTAATTACTCGGTTTAGTTATGAGCATAAAAATTCCGAACCAGACTGGGAAAAAGTAAAAATTATTCACGCTTGGGGAAGTCCTGAGATAGAAGGAATTTATTATGAGCTATGTAAACGACATAATATTGAATATTTAGATTTTAGTCAAGCAAACAACCTAACATATTTGTTGAATGAAGACCCTTTTGAGTTTGTCTGTCAAAAAGCCTTCCGAGAGATTAAAAAATTTCATCAATATTATGATCTTATTTTAATTGATGAAGCTCAAGATTTTCCTCAAGACTTCTTAAGACTCTGCTATGAAATCTTGAAAGATGATAAACGTTTAGTTTATGCCTATGATGAGTTGCAAAGCTTAAATAGTAAAGTCATGCATTCTCCCGAAGTTATTTTTGGAAATGATAATCATGGTAATCCTAGAGTTAAATTGGAGAATTTACCCAGCGAACCCCAACAAGATGTGGTTTTAAATACTTGTTACAGAAATTCTCGTCCTATTCTGTCCTCTGCTCATGCTCTAGGTTTTGGAGTTTATTATCCACAGGGACTAATTCAAATGTTTGATAATCCTCAATTATGGCAAGATATTGGTTATGAGGTTGAAGAAGGAGAATTAAAATCAGGAGAATTTGTTAAACTGATTAGAACCCCCAAAACCAGTCCTAAATTCCTTGAAGAACATTCTTCTATCGATGATATTATCAACTTTAAATCTTTCGATAACAATCAGGAGCAATTTGAATGGCTAGTGGAACAAATTGCCAAGAATCTCAAGGAAGATGAATTAAGATGCCAAGATATTATGGTTATCCATCCAATACCTAAAAATGCTCGCAACGTTTTTGGAAAAGCTAGAGAAATGTTATTTACAAAAAATATTAATTCTCATTTAGCAGGTAGCACATCTTCTCCCGATGAGTTTTTTCAAGAAAACTCGATTGCTTTTACACAGATTTATCGTGCAAAAGGCAATGAAGCGGCAATGGTTTATTTCATTAACGCTCAAGAATGTTTATCTGGTTCACAAATTGCTAGTAACCGCAATATTTTATTTACAGCGATGACTAGAAGTAAAGCTTGGTTAAGAGTTATTGGTTATGGAGCAAATATGCAAGCTTTAGAGAGGGAATTTCAGGAAATTAAATCGAGAAATTTTGCTCTTGAGTTTACCTATCCAACCCCCGAAGAACTTCAACAAATGAAGAAGGTTTATCGAGATACTCTTAATACCAAGAGATATAAAAATGACAGGGAAAAGCAAGAATTAATTGCCAAGTTAAAAAGTATAGAATTTTCATCAGATGAAAAAAACGAAATTATCAAAATATTCCAAGAATAGTTAAGAAATGCTTAATGTTCAGAATATCTTTAAGGATGTTAAAAATTTAACGGCTAAATTGATAGAAGTAGGATTATCAAGTCAGCAGAACTTTCCGACTTTGAATAAATTGAGTCAAAATATTTCTGAGATTAGCTATGCCAATAGTTCCGACTTATCCATTGCCCTAAAAAATGTTGCCTATCAAGATATTTATGATGAGCTTGATCGCGGTAAGAATTATAATATTAAAATGATTGATGGAGCCTTGATTCAATTACTTTATCGCTTCCAAGGATCGCAGTTATTATCCCATAGACTAGCTTTCTTCTCATCCCCTTATTTAGAATCTTTTCAAAATGAGCCAGAACTATATGAAGAAGATGAGATATTTGCCGATATTATCGACAAAAATATTGTAGCTGTACCGATTAGATTTGATTACGATCCTGATAATTTTCAAGAGATTCATCACCCCAGATGTCATCTCACCCTAGGACAATTCAAAAACTGCCGAATTCCAGTGTCCTCCCCTTTAACACCCAGCATATTTATTGCTTTTATCCTTCGTAACTTTTACAATACAGCCTATCATCTATATTCCGAGCAGATCAATTTTAACAATCAGCGATTTCCAGAAACCATAACTGAAATAGAAACGAATATACTACATTTTGCTATTAAATCTCCCTCTCTATAGTCCCTATTGGATTTACCCTCATACAGTTCAGCGAAACCTCGAAATTTTTTCTCAAAAAAGCTTGACAAAATCCCTCAACTTGCCTTATACTTTCTAGTATAATGGGAATCCGTGCCTGCCTGCGAACAGCTATTTTTTTAAAGAAAAAAAGGAGTCAGGGAAAATAAAGACTCCTTATCTAAGACAGTTTATTGGTGGAATTGGTGCAGTAGGTCGCGAAACTCCGGAAAACTAATCTGATGATCGCGACCGGCATCGGCATGGTGTAACATAGCTTCGATTTCCTTGTCTGTCACCCCCGGTTCGATCGCCTGAAGACAAGCTTTTAACTCCTCAAGGCTAATTTGTCCAGAGCTATCACTATCGAATAGCTGGAATCTTTCCAATAAAATTCTTTCCTGTTGATCACGATCGCTGTCACTACTAAAAGATAGACGATCAAAGACCTGAAAAGCGCGGGCGATATTTTGCCATAATTGACGGGACAGAGGACGATGGAGAATCGTTTCCTCCTCCTGACCGGTAACTCCGTACTCCCGACGCAAAGACTCGACAGTTTCCGTTTCCGAGGCCGGCAATTCCGTCAATAAATGCTTGATCGCCTCCCTGGAACTCTTACCGGTTAACACTTCCAGCAATTCTGACCCCACCCGGCGATCGGGGTCTTTTTTCCAAGTCACCAACAAACTTTCTAACAAAGCATCGCGGTAACTCTGCAAACGCAACCAATCCTCGCGACTATACTGCTTGTCCGGATCGAGAAGTTCGGCCGATTCCACACCCAACTCCGTTAGAATTGCCTGATGTTCGGCCTCGGTAATCGTCAACTCTAAGCGCATTTGTTCTAGGATTTCGAGGCTGTGGCCGAAGTCAGTATATCCCTCCTCCAAAGCCTCTTTTAACAAGGCTTTGGAGGCTTTTAAACACTTCTGGTGGCTGAAATCCGGCAGTATCTTGGCCAATACATACACCTCATCCGCGTGCAAAGCTGACAGCGATCGCCCATCAAGATATTTAGCCGTATCGAGACCCAGTTTACCCAACTGTTTACGCAATCTTCCCGCTAGTCCTTCTCGTTGGTAACGGTCGGGATCCCTTGTCCAGGTGCGATATAACCATAAACTACTCAAAACAGCCGGTAAAATATCAGCGAAATAATACCAAAATTTTGGCAAAAGATTAATAAAAGGACGACCAGCGAAAATAAAGAAGAAATTGAAAATCAGAAAAGTTCCGACAGTAAAGACGCGGTGACGGATAATTTCGGTCGGTAAGGGCGACTTTTTGCGGATTCTATAGACTTTATAGGCATTTTCAACTTTTTTACCGAGAAAGTAACCCAAAAAAGTGCAGATTGCCAAAGTTAAGGGGACAGCTACCAGCTTCGGAATCGCAATTGCCTGACCTGCAAGATAAAAACCCGGTTGAAAGAGGGATTCTAGTTGAGTTTCTTCGTGCGCCCAAGCTCCAGAGAAATAATAGTCCCAATTGCCAGCATAGAGATAATAATAGATAAAATAGCCAAAAACTAAGCCAAAATAACCGTAATAAAGCCATTGGTGATCGCTCTTAGTAATCCCATCCCAATAGGATCTTTCCGCATCGATATCGATACAGGGACTCTGACAGGCAACACAGGCACTTTGTTCGCTACCATCTTCATGGACAATACGACACATAGATTGAGTAATCCCACCGCGACTGTCTTCGTGAGCGGTACTATTCAGTAAACCCCTCGGTTCACCGTAAATCCTTTCCACTGGACTCAAGGGACAGAAATAGTTACACCAAGATTTGCCTCCATACCAGTAACCCACAAAGATCGCCGCTAGAATAGTCAAGATTAAAAAGCTACCCAAGACTAAGCGATCGGAATTATCAAAGAGAATCCGTCCGCATAAACCCAAAAATAACAGACTTAATTGTAGATAGAGATAATTCCGGGCTAACCAAGAGTTTTTCGGCACTTTATAGATTTCATAGCGGACTTTCCCCGATTTATCGGTGTATTTTTTCTGACGCTGTTTACCCAAAGCGCGCGGTATTTGAGAAAGAAAGGATAAAGGACAGATACGCCGCCAGAGTTCGTGACCGAATACTAATAAGATAAAAATGCTACTAGGAACCACTATTCCCCAAAAAATCGGCGCAGCTAACTGATAGGAGGATTGGGGTAGGCAAACCCCCTGGACTTTAATGCACACATCGGGATCAACTCTCAGGGGACTAGAAAGATTGTTAGGATCGGTTAATTGTGCCGAAATCGGGTCAAAAAACAGAGAAAATATCAGAATTAACCAAGCGATGGTCACAACCCATCGCAGATAGTGCATTGATCGTTCGGGAATTTGTGCAAACATAGGTCTAAGTAGTGACGGAGAAGAGACTTTTAAGGGAGATTAGGGGTTCAATCCTCGAATTTAACGTTTTTCCTCTAATAGCGGCGAAAAACTTGCCTTTTTGAGGGACTGCATTGCCTTTTTCTACCCCCGAGGAAATTCCCCTTCAGGCAGCAGGATGCGGCGTTGACAAATTAACAGTGATCCAGTATATGTGGGAAAATTGTCTTAAAATATTATCTACGCTGCTACTATCACTAGACTAGAACATTAAAGAGCGTATTGGCTTAATCCTTCTCAAAAGTTTAAATTCTATGGCTGAAAGCTTGAACCATAAATCCGAAAAACCCTCTCCTCCTCCCGTCCCCCAAGAAAACCCTTGGCTAGAAGCAGTTAAAACCATTGTCACGGCTGGAATTTTGGCTTTTGGCATCCGCACTTTTGTGGCCGAGGCCCGTTATATTCCCTCTTCTTCCATGGAACCCACTCTCCAGATTAACGATCGCCTAATTATCGAGAAAGTTAGCTATCATTTTCAGAAGCCAGAACGGGGTGATATAGTGGTTTTTAGTCCGACAGCCGCTCTCAAAGCTCAAAATTTTCATGATGCTTTTATTAAACGGGTGATTGGACTACCGGGGGATAAGGTGGAAGTCAAAAACGGTCTAGTTCACGTCAACGGTAAAGTTTTAGCGGAAAAGTATATCGCCGAAGAACCTAATTATACTTTCGGACCGGTGACAGTTCCCCCCGATCAATATTTGGTTTTGGGCGATAATCGCAATAATAGTTATGATTCCCACGCTTGGGGCTTCGTTCCCCGGGACAACTTAATCGGTCGCGCCGTGGTGCGTTTTTGGCCCTTCAATCGTCTGGGAGGACTTGACAACCCCGACGCTGCCATAAATCAGAATTAATGTCAAGAAAATTTAGTCATTCTCAATAAATTCTAGACATTCTTGACCGGTGAAAGCCTCCACTGGTCTAATATTGGTCTTCTCAATTGCGATCGAAATGACTAGAGATTTTTCAGTATCATGAGGTACAGTAACTAATATCAGTTATCAGTTTTTTAGCCATCAGCTTGTTTCTCCCTCTTCCCTAAAACTGGAGACTTTGTATCTCACCAGTATCAGAATTGCGACAATATTTGGAAAACTTTTGTAATTATAGTTTTCTATAAATCTAAATTTTCAATATTGCTTTGGGCCATAGACAAATGCTCAAGATCCAGTTGATCACTCTCAACATAATCTTTTGCGGTCATATCTTCTAAGCTTACTACTAAACCATCAGACTGAAAACGTCCAGAGTTAGGTAATAAATTTAACCACTTATCTAGCCATTTGTCCCATCCAATGTCATTATAGTCCTCTTGTTCTTCTTCACGAATAAAATAAAACATAAGTTCAGGATTTTCATCATTCCACGAAGGTCTTGCACTAACTCTAATTTCCCGCAAAGCTCGTAAGGCTTCCCCTTCATCACTTTGTTTAGTATGCTTATCTTGCATCCGGTTTTGAAGTTTACTGACAAATTGAACAAAATCATCTGGAAAAGCAAAACGAATTCTTTTTCTTGCTATCGCTTGTCTTAAGAGTCTTTTTTCTTGATCAGTTACACAACCCTGTTGACGATTCCATTGTAAGATCAATGCTTTTTCGGCTGTCATTACCCTATCGAGATCAGCTACTAAGTTTAGTTTGGCAAATCCTTCAATGTAAGCGTATTGAGGTCGTCTGCCTTTTTTTATCTCACTAATTTTTTCAGCTTCAATTTCTACCAGAGGAACAACTTCTAGAAAAGGACGTTCACAACAAGAACGGACAATATCGCAAGTTTGTGTAACAACAACTAGACCTTTTACTTCCGATTCTACAAGATCATTTTCTTCACCATCTTGCTTTGTAGAATCAGGTGTAAGAGGAAATTGAGGATTAAATCGATGAACAAACCGCTGTTCTCCTAAAACAAAATCCCCTTGACACCATGTTTGTAACTCATTGTTAATGAGATCAATCTGTTTGCTTTCCACTGCGATTTTGACCACTCCTCAATGTTTTAGCAGGTCTAGAACGTCCAACATCATGATGAATAGAATCTTGTAAAGCATCAATTAATATCTCCGGTGGTAAAGGCCTACGAAGCTCACTCTCCTCCTCAGACAAAGGTCTTAATTGCGGTCTTTTGGGTGGATTACCACGCCCAAGATTCTCTCTTACTTTATCATATTCTCCTGATATTAATTGGTCTAAAGGCAGTTCCCCATCAGCATTAGGATTCAATAATAACTTACGGTTAAGACTTGCACTTCCTCGATCAATATATCTAATCACTCCCAGTAATCTATTTAATTTCTCCTCATTGTCACTAGCTAGAGGCTGTCCACTTGCCCAAAAATGAATGCTTCGACGTGAAACATTAAATAGTTTAGCAACTTGCTCCCAGGTCAGTCCACTGGTTTTTCTGAGTTCATTAATCGCTTTTTGACTATCTTGAAAAAGATGAGGGTTTTGCTTCGGAATAACTATTCCGCTATTAGTTCTTTCTGAAATCGCTAGTAACTTTTGAGCGGCAAGATTATCATAGCCAATGGTACTGGATTCCGCAATACCAGGAATCATTCTAAATCGTTTTTGAGGATTGATTGAGCCAAAAGTATTTGAACGTTCAATCACTAAGTTACTCATTGTTCACCTCCAAAGCGTCTTAGAAATTCTTCGGTTACTGACCATCTAAAAAAAGTATAAATTCTTTCAGAAAATCGTTTTGCATCCTCTAAAATTTTTTCAACGTCAAATTCTTGATTCTCTGAAATAGACATATCTAAATCAAGAAACCAACTCGGTTGATCAATCGGTTTAAAGACATTTGGATCAAAAGTAGCGTTACCCGGAATCAATCCCCATCTTGCTAAAAGTGTCTCTTTGGTATCAGGTAACTGAAACAGAGATTCATTATAACTTTGAAGAATATGTTCTTGAAATGTTGACGCTGTAATATTTATCAGTTCTGATCTGACTAAATTAGAAATATTCTCTACATCAATACCCTCAATACGATCAACATATCTAATACCGATTCGCTCAACAAGGTTGGGTTGAATATGTTCATTAACCGCAGTTAAAACTTCTCTCATTCGCTCTAAAAAGTCCTGACGACTGACATACTTTGATGTGTCTAAGGCTACAAAATTAGACGCTAATGAGACTCGCCAATGATTATTGGCATCTGTAAATTGCCAGATAACCTCAGCTTGAGATCTGACGGCATCTTTTTCTTGATTATCAAAAGTTAATTGATAAGTTCGTTCCTGCCGTAACTTAGGATACTTTGTTCTAATAGCTTCCTGAAATGGAGTCACAAATTTCCTATCCTCAACGGCCAGAATTTGTGGGAACCGTACTTGTCCAAGCACACACACTAGAGGTGCATTAGTTAAGTGAACCTCTGGAGGAGTTGGATCGATCAGTGGATTGTTAATATCGACCACTTTGGACATTTTAGGCTATTTATCTCCTATATTAAGCGTTTTTAGCTAATAGAACACAATAACTATCGGAAGAACTGTTCTGCATCTCCATTGTACGGCAAGACTGTGAAATAACCAGTGAAGTTTAAGAATTGCTATATTTAGGGTCTGCTGAAAAAGTTTTTCCTGGGGGTAGGAGTCAGTAGCCGGTCGTCAGGAGTCGGTCGTTTCAGGCTTTGTTGCCCTTGTTTTTTGTACCAAGCGATGTACCACAAGAAGGATAATGCAAGGTTTTTGAA
>NZ_JAPZQM010000291.1:0-3017 GCF_027530565.1 Microcystis sp. LE19-10.1B
GCCGCAATAGCGACTCTTGTTCGGGTGTGGGGTAAAATCGAAACGAATAGGCTTTTTCCATACCTCACATTTTAGCATATATTTCGTAAACGATGCTCATATTTAACAGTAAAGCCGTCGTAGAACGACGGGGTTTCAGACCCAAAATTTTCGATGACTGGAATCAACGACATACCCGCGATCGGAACGTGAACGGCCAAGGTATAGGCCATCCCCTTTTTCAGGTTGTCAAAGATACGTCTTCCCAGTTTGACCGATTCGACGATGGACGAAAAATCATCTTTCAACAGGACCAGATCGGCAGACTCTCGCGCTACATCGGTACCCCGTTCACCCATGGCAATGCCGATATGAGCAGACTTGAGGGCCGGGGCATCGTTGACACCATCACCGGTCATGGCCACAATTTCCCCGGAGCGTTTCAGTGCATTGACAATCAATAGTTTTTGTTCGGGGACGACACGGGCAAAGATGTTGGTGCTGTGAATGCGATCGCGCAGTTCCGACTCACCCATTTGCTCCAGTTCCCTACCGGTGATCACCTTGTCTAAAGGCCTGAGTCCAATCTGACGGGCAATGTTCTGGGCTGTTACCGGATAATCACCCGTAATCATGACAACGCGAATTCCCGCACCATAGCATTCAGCGATCGCAGGTGCCACAGTAGGACGCACGGGGTCTTCCAGGCCGATGAGTCCCACAAATTCAAACTCAAAGTCGTGTTGTTGCACAGGTAAGCGATCGTCAGATTCCAAGTAGGCTGGAGGCCCGGATGACTCAAGAGCGTGGGTTTTGGGTAATGTTCCTATTTTGCGTCCTTGGGCGACTCCCAGAACTCGCAAACCTTCTCTGGCCATGGACTGGATCTGTTCGGCAAGCTCCTGTTGTTGAATCGGGCTGAAATGGCAGAGATCAGCGATCGCTTCTGGGGCCCCTTTTGCCGCAACGGTAAGCTCCCCCGTCAGGGATTCCCAGACACAGGACATGGCCAAGAGATCGGTGGACAGGGGATATTCGCGCAGTAGTTGCCAATCGCTATGCAGGTGTTCAGTCTTGGCCAGGTAATCCCAACCAATTTGCTGCAACGCTTTCTCCATCGGGTCAAAGGGATCTTTGCGACTCGCTAGAATACCAAACTCGATCAGGGGATGAAGGACTTCGGGCAAGGGTTCGCGCTCGTGGAGCGTCACATCGTACAGATAAGCATTGGAGCCGCTGTAAACCAACAATTGTTTGACGGCCATTTGGTTCAATGTCAGGGTTCCAGTCTTATCGACACAAAGAACGGTGACAGAACCCAGGGTTTCAACCACTGGAATGCGACGAGTTAGTACCTGTTTTTGCGAGAATCGCCACGCTCCCAGAGCCAGAAAGATGGCCAGCACCACCGGAATTTCATTGGGCAAAATTGCCATCGCCAGGGCTAATCCTGCCAAAAAGCCATGCAACCAATCGGCCCGGGTTAGTCCATAAATCACGACCACCGCCGCGCAAATGGCAAGCGCAATCATCGTCAATTTACCGACAATGCGACGGGTTTCTTTCTGTAAGACCGTGTCTTCCGGTTCAACCGTTTGCAGAGCTTTGCCAATTTTTCCCATTTCAGTATGTATGCCCGTTGCTTGCACCTGGGCAATGCCCTGCCCTTGCACCGCAAGAGTGCCAGAATAGACAGTGGGTAAGTCGTCTCCACCCGGTCTCAAGGTTGCTGAAAGTTTCTCTGGGTCTTCTTCCAGCTGGATGGTGCGTTTCCTGACCGGAACAGACTCCCCGGTTAACAGCGATTCATCAATCGTCAAGTGAGTCGACCACAGCAAAATCGCATCCGCAGGAACGCGATCGCCCTCCTCCACCACGATCAAATCGCCCTGTACCACTTCTCGCCCCGCAATCCGCTGCCGCTCCCCATCTCGAATCACCAAGGCCCGAGGACTGGATAAGTCCCGCAGTGCTTCTAGAGAACGTTCCGTTTTTTGCTCCTGGTAAAGATTGATGCCAATAATAAAAAAGACAAACCCCAACAAAATCAGAGCTTCTTGAGCATCACCCAAAAAGAGGTAGATGACACCACAGGCAATCAGGAGCAAGAAAATCGGCTCTTGGATAATGTCTAGGGCGATCCTTAAAAAAGTACGATGCTGGGTTGAGGGCAGTTCGTTGTAGCCATGCTGTTTCAAGCGATCGCCAGCTTCTTGGCTAGACAACCCGTTAAACTGCCTATTTTGTATATGTGCAACCATAACAATTACCTAGGTTTTTCACACAGGCTATTCTCGCACATAGAGAGTAGTTGACATACCCCACGCCGTAAACGGACGTGGATTCTTCTAGCATCACTGCTGTGAATTTCTGGCTCAACGAGTCCACTTGAATTAGATTCCTAGCGAAATCCCAGCCAGAGGTGGTTCTCTCCTCAGACTTTCGCTCCCTTACAGAAGCCTGTTCTCGTGTGTCCCACGATACAGTTCCAAACCTCTAAAATAATTGGTTTCTTTGGTACTTGACGCTGAGAGCTTTTACCTATAGGAGCATTCCCCTATAGAACCCCATAACTCTAGTTTTCAAGGTGCGTTCATCCTTCGATGACTGGGTTTTTTAAGCGGTTGCTTACCCGGCCCCCTATTCTTAATATCATAAGTAGGTGGGTGGAATTAAATATAAGATGAACGTAGGTTGGGTTGAAGCATGAAACCCAACGCCCGATTATGTTACGCTACCGCTAACCCATCCTACAAATAATTGTGCCTCCCTACTTACATCATATCAAGTCGCCCTTTTAGGGCGAGGCTTTAAACCCAATTTTTCGGTAATTGGATCAGGCTTACTTCTGTCTGAGATTAGATCAAATCTTGGAGAAGGTTGTCAGGAAAGCAACGGCGATCGCACTTGCCAAAAGAATAATTAATGTCCAAACCTGATTTTTTTGGGTTCCTTCCACTGATTTTAGGCGATTATCGATGCCCTCAACCTTTTCGGTTAACTTTGCCTGTCCTACCTCTAGCTTATTTAACCGTTCG
>NZ_JAPZQM010000688.1:0-2068 GCF_027530565.1 Microcystis sp. LE19-10.1B
GAGGTGGTCAACTACCTAATTTTCAGGGAAAAAGTACCTGAATTTTCCCCCGATCCCCGCAATGGCTGGCACTTTTTGAGGGGAAAAAAGTCCAAAAGTCTTATCCAACAAGGTTTTTAGATTTATTCAGCAGACCCTAATTAAGTAGGTAGGCGTTAAAAATTATCAGATGCCCCCCTTATTAAGGGGGATCCCCCCGCCTATCGGCACCCCCCTTATCAAGGGGGGCAGGGGGGATCGAACCTAAAATCAATTTTTAATTTAATTATAACCAGCTACTTAAATGCAGTACAGCCTATTACTGTTCCATAAAGGTCCGCACCGTACCATCAGAACCAAGAACCAGACGCAATTGGGGATTACCAGAGATATCGAGGGGAGAAACAAAAGGTTGATTAAGCAGGGGCATATTAGTGCGATCGAGATAGATTTTCGCCGCCTGTCCCAGGGGAATAATCTGTTTTAGGGAACCATCCTGATTTAAGACCAAACGGTACTCTAGAGTATGCTTGAGACTTTCCGGCGGTTGCCAACGGGATTGAAAATATTCTCTGGTTTCTGCCACTTGGGGAATTGTATCTAGTAAGTTCGTCTCTGGGGCTTTAGCGGTGCTTGTGGGCGGTTTGGGGTCTAAATTGGCATTGTCGGGGTTAATAGGGCTTATAGGCGGTAAATTGGGCAATTTTGGCGGTGCTGGACTCGGATTCATCGTGGTGGGGGGAACATTTGTCAGTGCATTTGTACCCTGAGTGCTGGTGACGGGGGGGGCAGTAATCGGGATGTTCTGATTATTCGGTTCAATTATGATCGCCGTGCCGCCGGGACGCGAACCTGTGACTGGTGGCGGCGGTAAAGTGGGCGGCGGAATCACCAGGGGGACGCTAGAGGGCCGAACTGGGGCTGGAACGGTTCCCACGGGTGGCGGTGGCGGTAAAGGGGTTTTATTGCCCAAATTTGCCGGTAACTGCGGGTTTGGGGCGGCCGTTCCCGTGGGGGGTAAAGGCAGCGTTGGCAAGGGTTGGGGAATCTTGGCACTATTGGGATCAGTGGTTAAATCATTGTTGGCCAATTCTTGCTGTTGATAAAATGCGATCGCTATTCCCCCGATAGTTATTAGGGCTGAGGCGATTAATCCCGTCCACATCAGGGCATTTTTTCGAGTTTTCTGGCGAATTAATGGGGGTATTAGGGGGCTTTCATGGTTATATTCCCCTAAAGCATTGGCTAGATCGAATAATTGCGATGTGGTTAATTCGATCTCCTGTTTATCCTGATCGGTTAGCAGGGAACCTAAAAATAATTGATGCTGCAGAAGTCCCTGACAACGGAGAGAGGGTAAGGAGGGGAGATGGCTTTCGGGGGAACCACTAGCCACGAAAGAGAGGGTAGAAACGGGACTAGAGAGTAAATTCTGCACATAATTAGCGACAATTTCCCCTAGGAGTTGTAATTGTGTGCGATCGCCTTTGATCGTCACCTGTTTTTCCTCACTCAATCTAGGATCATCAAAGCGCAATTGAAAGTGGGCATCGTTTAAGACATTTTTACCCAGCCAAACCGCTAGGGGCGAACTATTTCCCCAAATTTCTAGGGTACAGGTGGGGGGTGTATATTTGCGAATTAGATTACTCATTTTTAGTTAAGTAGTTGGACAAAAGTAAAGTTAACTGTGGGGTAAGGAGTCAGGAGTCAGGAGTCAGGAGACAGGAGCCGGGAGTCGGGAGTCGGGAGTTTCAGGCTTTGTTGCCCTCTCTTTTTTGTACCAACTTATGTACTATAATAAGGATAATGCAAGGTTTTTGATGGTCCCAATCCGATTTTTTGGCACTAACATCGGATTTTAACAGGTCAAAAGCCTTATTTTAAAAGGGTTTTACCATTATTCAGCAGACACGAATTATGAATTATGAATTATGAACTAGGAAGAATAAATAGGGTCTGCTGAAAAAGTTTTTCCTGGGGGTAGGAGTCAGTAGCCGGTCGTCAGGAGTCGGTCGTTTTAGGCTTTGTTGCCCTTGTTTTTTGTACCAAGCGATGTACTACAAGAAGGATAATGCAAGGTTTTTGA
>NZ_JAPZQM010000006.1:0-2954 GCF_027530565.1 Microcystis sp. LE19-10.1B
CGAGAATTTGAAAATAAAGAAGAACTGGAAAAAGTAGTCAATCAGCTTTTAAATGAAGGGGGATTGATTATTAAATGGAGTAGAAAACTTAAAAATAAGGGTAATGCTGTCAATGTAACTTAAATGCGTAAAAGCTTACTAATCAGAAAAGCCGGTCATCCCTGTCTTGGGAAGAACCGTTCAGCTTGTTAAACGCTCAAATAACTATTAACTTATATAACGAAACAACAAAATACAAGATATTTTTGACTACGATCGAGTTGTAGAAATAGTCTAAATGACCGAATAACACAGATCCCGTTTTCAAAATACGAGAAAAGAAGAAACAGAAACAACAATAGGTACTTAGTGGGGGCCAGTTCATTGATGGGTTTCTCGAACTGTTGGATATGGCAATATTATTCTAATAGTGGAATGAGGTTTAAAACCTGAAGTCTAGTTGTTACGGGTTAGATAGATAAAATCATTCTGCTGTCGGATTATAAATTCTATTTGAGTCTGGAATTCTGTTATCTAGATAAAGTTGTATGTTGTGGAATGACTACTCCATTCCCGCTCTTAAATTGCCCATTGCCTGGGTTCACAAACATTAACACGACAAGGCTTGTCGGTTGGGTCGTGTTGCTGCGGGAAGGAAGTAAACCCTCTCATCACCCTCGTTTTCTCTTGATAATTATCTGTCACCGGACTCTTTCTCTACAACGCCTCACGAGGAGAATTATACAGGTATGAACAACGGCACCAATTCGAGTCAAGCTCTCGATCGGCAAATATTCTTCAATGATTCTCTAATCATGAATCCCCTTGAATTCGATCGAGATTTGTCCTTATCCACAGACGATTTATTTAACCCTCATCGTCAAAATGATCCCGAACAATTGCCGGGGTCAGTAGTACCGCCTTCGATTACCCCCGCTTCCGAAAAATTACCGGGGTCAGTAGTACCGCCTTCGGTTACCCCCGCTTCCGAACAGTTGCCAGGATCGGTAGTACCACCTTCGATTACCCCCGCTTCCGAACAGTTGCCAGGATCGGTAGTACCACCCTCGATCATCCTCGTCGCCAATCAATCATCCGAGTCAGTAGAAACCTCTTTAGTTCCTCTATCAATTGACGTACAGAATCGACTCATGGCTGACGCTCGAACGGCGACAATTAATGTTACTTATCATAACTATACCCCTCAAGCACAAGCGGCTTTTCAGTATGCGGTCAGTATCTGGGAATCTATTATCGTCTCAACTATCCCGATTGCCGTTGATGCCTACTGGCAACCCTTAGATCCTTCGATTCTCGGCCGAGCAAGCCCCAATCTCTTTTGGAGAGAATCCCCCGGAACACGACCGAATACATGGTACACATCAGCCCTGGCTAATCAGCTAGCAGGTCGAGATCTTGCGCCTAACGATGGGGATATGACCTCCGAGTTAAATAGCACTGCCAACTGGTATTTCGGTACAGATGGCAAGACTCCAGCCAACCAATATGATTTTGTCACCGTCGCTCTGCACGAAATATTACACGGTTTAGGAAACATTGGCTTGATGGACTACAGTGGCGGTCAGGGAAGTTGGGGATTGGGTACGGGCTTTCCCGGTATCTATGATCGCTTTACAGAAAATGGTGCGGGGCAAAGCCTCATTAATACGAGCTTATTCCCTAACCCGTCTGTTGCCCTCGGTAATCAACTAACCAGCAACAACCTTTTCTTCGATGGACCTAATGCTGTAGGGGCGAATAATGGAATCCGTCCGAAACTTTACGCCCCTAGTCAATGGCAACAAGGTTCTAGTTACGCCCATCTTGACGAACTGACTTATCCCCGGGGCAATCCTAATTCCTTAGATACACCCTATTTTAGCCTAGGTGAAGCGATTCACGACCCGGGCCCCATCCCCCTAGGAATCTTAAAGGATGAAGGCTGGAATCTTGCTCCTTCCCCTCCCCCCCCTACTCCTCCTTGTCCCGACCCCTTAACTTGTCCCGTCTACCGTTTTTACAATCCGATTTCCAGAGGACATTTCTTTACCCTCAACCCAGCAGAAAAAGATAATGTCATCGCTCATCCCGAATGGCAATATACCTTTGAAGGAGTTGGTTTTCAAGCCGCCCAATCCCCTGGTAATAATCTATTTCCCGTTTTTCGCTTCTATAACCCGATTTCCAGAGGACACTTCTTCACGATCGATCCAGCAGAAAGGGATACTGTCAACGGTCATCCCGAATGGCAATATAACTTTGAAGGAATTGGCTTCTATGCTTACGGAGCGAGTGCCAGTCTAGGATCGGATGTTTTCCGCTTCTATAACCCGATCTCCAGAGGACATTTCTTTACGACTAATCCAGCCGAAAGGGATAATGTCTTGGCTCATCCTGACTGGAGCTATACCTTTGAAGGGGTTGGTTTTGAAGCAACACGATAGTAATTCTTGTTATCTTTCGATTGATTTTCAAGTTTTGTCGTCGTCAATAGTATGGTTCTTCGGTTTTTGTTATGCAATGGACGGGGTTATAAGGAATGAAACCCTTATAGAGACAGACATTGCTGCGATTTTGGTCAATTGTTTTCGCTCTAGAACGAACTAATCAATAGAACTCTTGCCAGATAAGGATTTAGTCGATTCACGCCCCCCGATCGAACCATACCACCCACATTCCGCACCCTAAGTGTCACAACGTCTCAAAAGAGGAAGGGGCGTGAGTCAAAATACTTATCTAGAGGAGTGAGTTGGCGGCAAGCTGCCAGCAACTAAGCCGAAAATTTCAGAGTTCCCCCGGTCATTCTCAATAAACAGTGCTTATTGAGAATGGACGGGCAATCAGACTTAACATCTAGCGTCGAGATGTTCGAGTAGTGCTTAAGTTTTGTCACCCCTGGAAGTCAATCCATCTGGTCAAGATAAGAGATAATATTCCTGGCAAGGTTTGGGAAAAAATCTCAAAATGTTGCGCCT
>NZ_JAPZQM010000709.1:0-4010 GCF_027530565.1 Microcystis sp. LE19-10.1B
GCTAAATAGATTTGTTTGTCTTTAAATTTAAAGGCTGATTTGGTAAATTCGGCACTTCCTCCCTGATGTTTTTTCTTAAAGTTAGGATACTTAGTACGACCAGCAAAGAAATTAGTGAAAGCTGTTTGTAGGTGTCTTAACCCTTGTGGTAAAGGTACACAGCTAACTTCGTTTAAAAAGTCTAATTCTTCTTGTTTTTTCCAATCGGTCAACATTGAAGAAGTTTGAGCGTAGCCTACTCTTTCTTGCTTTTCGTACCAAGCTTGTGTTCGTTCGTGGAGAGCTTTGTTGTCAACTAATCTTACACAGCCCAATGTGCGCCGCAATAGCGACTCTTGTGTTGGTGTGGGGTAAAATCGGAACGAGTAGGCTTTTTCCATGTCTCACATTCTAGCATATATTTTGTAAACGATGCTCATATTTAACAGTAAAGCCGTCGTAGAACGACGGGGTTTCAGACCCAAATTTTCGATGAGCCAAGAAAAATCCTCTGATACTCATCGTCAATCTGTAACTGTGAAGCGTAGTTGGAATGGAGTGGTCAAGCTACGTCCCCAACCTCCAAAGGCTTCCCAGACAACCCCTAAACCTACTCCTAATCTAACAAATCCCTCGGCAACTTCAGGTGGTAATGGGTCTAGCAGCGCGGGTGAATCAGACAGTAGTAACTGATAACGTCCGAACGTCTGAACGTCCTCCCTACCCCGCTACGCGCTCAGGGACTCATGGGGGTTTGTTGAAGACGGCTGTTGGCCAGGATCTCTTATAATGGGGAAGTCGGAATGTTTTTTCTTCCTATGCCAGTAAGTGCTGAAGCTCTTAAGCAAGACTTGGATCGACTAACTGATAATCAGCTTCAGCAAGTGGCTGATTTTATTGCCTTCTTAAAGTTTCGCAGTCAGCGTCATCAGGCTGTTCTCGATCCAATGCAACTGGCCGATCTGTTTGCAGAGTTTGCTGATGAAGATCGCGCCTTTGCTGAAGAAGGTATGAATGACTATGCAGTAATACTCCATCAAGAAGACCAATGATGACTAATCCTCTGAAACGGGGTGAAGTCTGGTTAGCCGACCTCAATCCAACTCAAGGTTCTGAACAAGCGGGCATTCGTCCCGTCATCATTTTCCAGAATGACCTTGTTTCCCAGTTCTCAACTACGATCATTGCTATTCCGCTCACCACCAACCAACGTCGCGCTGCTTTGCCTATATGCTTACTGATAGAACAGGGTAATGGTGGACTCGGCCAAGATTCTGTTGCCCTATGTTTTCAGATGAGAGTGCTGGATAAAACTCGTTTGATCCGCACACTGGGACAACTGAGTCCCGAAATAATTGCCCAATTGGAAGAAGTGGTTTTGCTAACCTTAGGATACGAGTCCTAAATGTGGAATTAAACGGAATTCTTATGAGTATAGGCTACATATCAGGACAGGCACTCATGCAAAAGGCGAAAGGGGGAATAGATAATCAGTCTTTAATAAACGGATTTAGTATAAAATGTCAACAATTAAAAGTCCCTTGCGTTATCCCGGGGGGAAATCCCGGGCAATTAAGCAAATTCTGCCGCAAATTCCTGTCAATATTAGGGAATATCGAGAACCTTTTTTTGGTGGGGGTTCTGTATTTTTTGCTGTTAAGCAACTCTTTGGACAACAAATAAAAACCTATTGGATTAATGACTTAAATTATGATTTATATTGTTTCTGGCAATGCCCTCAAGAAAATATTGAGTTTTTGGTAGCAAAAATAACAGAAATTAAACAGAAATATGATAAGGGACGAGAATTATTTCAAGATTTGACAAGGGAAGATTTAAAGTTAACCGACTTTGAGAAAGCGGTGCGTTTTTTTATCTTAAATCGGATGACTTTTTCGGGAACAGTCGATTCCGGGGGTTATTCCCAAGCGGCTTTTAACAGTAGATTTACTGATTCATCAATTGCCAGATTAACGCAAATTGCGCCGTTATTAGCATCGGTCAAAATTACTAACCAAGACTACGAAGAATTATTATTTCAAGAGGGAAAAGAAGTTTTTATCTTCCTCGATCCCCCCTACTATAGTGCCACAAAATCCCGTTTATACGGCGTAAGAGGGAATTTACATACCAGCTTCGATCATCAACGCTTTGCCGATCATATGCGTCAATGTCAGGCTAAATGGTTAATTACCTACGATGATTGTCCAGAGATCAGAAAACTCTTTGATTTTGCCCATATTATCGAGTGGAATCTTCAGTATGGCATGAATAATTATAAACAAGGAGCGGCGGCATCTGGTAGAGAATTAATGATCAAAAATTATTAGTGCGATGCCGAAGGCACTGGGTAGCAGTAAGCTAATCTTATATGTTGGGTTGACGACTGTACTTCATCCTATTAATTTAACCATTGGTGCAAATCTTCTAAATCCGAAAAATCCAATAAAGCAAGAGCTAAATTATCCAATTGATTAGGATTTAACTGTTTAATTTTTTGTTCTACCTTTAAAGGAATAGAACCTAGTTTTAAGTTTAGCTGACGCAAAATTAGGCTTTTTTTAGCCGATAATTCTCCTTCCTCTCTGCCTTCCTCTCTGCCTTCCTCTAAAGCTTCTTGATAAACCTTAGTTTCTCTTAAATCACTTAAACTAAACATAGCTTCTATCTCCTTACGGTTTAATTTCGGTAATTTATAAATGAGAATTGTCTCAATTAATTCTAGAATGTCCTGTCCTTTTAAAGACTCCTGAAATTGTTGTCTAACTTGTTGAATCAGTTCTTTTCCTTGGGCTAAGGTGTTTGGTTCCGATTCCACAATTAATTGTAACACTTTTACCCCCAGAGAATCCCCCTCATCTAATTGATTCAGATAATAACAGTTAACCCGTCCTGACTCAAAGAATTCTTGATAACGAGATTTGGGACTATTTTCAATTCCAGGATGAGGATAAATGATCACCCCTTGCCAATTGTTATTACTCTCACTTTGATGAAAATAGAGAAATATTTCACTAAAAAAGCGCGAGTAAAACCGTTCATCTTTTTGAAATTGTACCTCAACAAAGTAAATCGGTTCATTAAGGTTATCAGGAAGAAAGACCCCATCTAAACGAAAAGCGAGTTGTTTAACTTCTAGGGAGGAAAATTGATAATGATTGACGGTTTCAGGGGGAAGATTCAGCAAATCAAAGAAACTTTCAGGAAAAGTCTGAAAGAGACGATAGAAAATACTGTCCGTTTTCACTCAATTTTGTCCCTCAATGACTTGTGGTACTTGTTCAATATCTAAGTCTAAAGCTTGGGCAATTTGTTCTACACTTCACCCTAAAGCCAATAAACGGGGAATAGAGTTTAATTTAGCGGTTAATGCTCCTTCCTCTCTGCCTTCCTCTAAAATATCTTGATAGATGACTGATTCTCTCATAATGTCACTCCGAAGGATTTTTTTTATCGTCTCTCGATTGTAATTCTTCGATCGCGTCGGGGGATAAATCAGTAAATCGGGCAATTTCTGAGATAGGAAAACCAGCAGATAGCATTTTTAGAGCAATTTGTCGGGCTTTTTCTTCTTTACCTTCCTCTTTGCCTTCCTCTCTGCCTTCCTCTAAAATATCTTGATAGATGACGGATTCTCTCATAATGTCACTCCGAAGGATTTTTTTTATCGTCTCTCGATTTAATACTAACCCAGCGAGAATACTGGTAGCGGCAGCGAGATTGCTTTGCACCTGTTTTTGAGAGATAGTTTCTAGAGAACGGGACAGCTGACTTAACACCTGTTCGGGATCATCGGTATTGCTGAGGACGGCAAAGGGTAATAAACCGGGTTGACTTGAAAAGAATGAAAGGTTTCCCCCAGACGGAAGGTATTTTCTTGCACTAGGGGAGAATCGCTGCGTCGCAGATAAATTACCACTTGACGCATTGGTTTTTGGGGATGACGACGATAGACGCGAATGCGATAATCGAGCATTCGGAAAGGAATCTTGGAGTCGGGGTCGGTTTGAAATTCGGTATGGAGAATTAGT
>NZ_JAPZQM010000173.1:0-4897 GCF_027530565.1 Microcystis sp. LE19-10.1B
CCTTATAGAGAAAGGCATTTAGCGATTTTTGTCAATTGTTTTTTATCTAGAGCGAACTAATCAATTAAGTCTCTTGCCAGATAAGGATTTAGTCGATTTATGCCCCCCTATCGAACCATAACAAGTAACGAAGAGCCGAAAATCTCAAGTTTATTGTTTTTGATGCTGAAAAGGAGGTCATTTCGCAATGGAAAAATTAGATCAGTATCGTCATATTATTAAATCGGTTTTGATTCCTTATACTGAAATCCCTTATTCTCACGGCGAATTGATTTGTAAGCCGATTTTTGATGAAGTTCGAGATAGCTATCTTTTGATGACGCTCGGATGGGATCGCAAAACTCGCGTGCATGGCTGTTTAATTCATTTGGATATTATCAACGAGAAAATCTGGGTACAACGAGATGAAACCGAAGACGGAGTAACCCATGAGCTAGTGGCAGCGGGTGTTCCCCAGCAGGATATTGTCCTCGCTTTTCATCCGGCGGATGTACGCGGTTACACGGGCTACGCGATCGCCTAACCTCTTAGAAAACGGGTTTCTTAAAGAAATCCGTTTTCTGGGACATATTTTTAGCAACTTGGTATCAGATGACAAACCCAACTTCCTCGACTCCTTTTAGCTATCAAGTAGGCGGGAGCTTACCTGCCGAATATCGTGGGTATGTAGAGCGACAGGCTGATCGCGAATTGTACGATCGCCTGAAATCAGGAGAATATTGTTTTGTCTTTAACTCGCGGCAGATGGGCAAGTCTAGTTTGCGGGTGCGGGTGATGCAGAAGTTAGCGGCAGAGGGGGTGGCTTGTGCGGTCATTGACCCGCAAACCCGGGGAACCAGTTTGAGCGAGGATCAGTGGTATGCCGGAACAATAAAACGCTTGATCGATGATTTGCATTTACAAGAGAAAATCGATTTTTCGAGTTGGTGGAAGGATCTGGCGGCTCAGTCGATTTCGGCGGTCGAACGCTTTACTTATTTTATCGATCGCGTATTGCTGGCAGAACTCTCGCAAGATGTCGTCATTTTTGTCGAAGAAATTGATAACCTGCTCAGTCTCAAGTTTGATACCGATGGTTTTTTCATTCTGATTCGCTCTTTCTTTGAGCGGCGGGCGGAAGATCTGCGTTATCGGCGGCTGACTTTTGCGTTTTTAGGGGTGGCAACACCTTCCGATCTGATTGTCAGTAAGCGTAGTTCGGCGTTTAATATCGGTCGGGCGGTGGAGATGAGTGGCTTTCAACTCCAGGAAGCTCAACCTTTGATGCAGGGTTTGGTGGGCAAGGTGGACGATCCGCAGGCGGTGCTGCAAGCGGTGTTGTATTGGACGGGGGGACAGCCGTTTTTGACGCAGCGGGTCTTGAATTTGGTAGTGCAGGAGGCAGATTTGCGCCTATCGCCCCCAGATTTGGTGGCGCAGGTGGTGACGAGCCAGCTTATCGATAATTGGGAGGCGCAGGACGTGCCGCCGCATTTGAAAACGATTCGAGACAGGATTTTACGCAGTGACGAACGGCTGCGGGGGCGACTGCTAGGGATTTATCAGCAAGTTTTGGATGCTGAACCCCCCCCTCTCTCATCCAGAAAGGAAGGGGGGATCATTGCCGATGAGAGCTACGAGCAACTGCAACTGCGGCTGACGGGTTTGGTGGTGAAGCGAGAGGGCAGGTTGAAAGTCTATAACCCCATCTACGCGCAGGTGTTTAATGGGCAGTGGGTGGCTCGCGCTTTGGCGGATTTGCGTCCGGGGTTTTATGGGGAGGCGTTTAAGGCTTGGCAGGAGGCACAAGAAGAGCAGAAAGAGTCGTTTTTGTTGCGGGGACAGGCGTTGCGGGAGGCGGAGACTTGGGCAAAAGGAAAGCGCTTGAGTAAAGAAGATGAACGCTTTTTAGATGATAGCCAGGATGTCGAAAAACGGGATATGGAAAGGCGATTGGCGGCGGAAACGGAAGCGAATCAGATTTTGACTGCGGCGAGGGAACAGGCGGAAACAGAATTAGAAACAGCGAACCAAGCATTATTAGAAACAAGGGAGGAATCCGGCAGAATCATCAAAAAAGCTAATCGACGGAATAAGCTTAGTTTGTTGGGGGCATTGGGAGCTATTGCCATTGCTGCTATTGCCGTTCCTATTTCGATAAAGGCAACGAATAATTTCAGGGTTGCCCAAACCAATATCACAAAACTGAACGGCGACAACCTGAGATTATTAGCAGAGCAAAGGAAGTTACAGCAAGACAAAATTACTTTAGATAGCAATTTGCGCCAGACGAGGAGAAAGGAAAAATTAGCCCAGAAAAATCTCTCAGTAGCGCGAGGAAAGCTAAAGGATGCCGATCGCAAGTTCCAGCAGGCACAAAACCAAGCGCGATCGGCCCAGCAGCAATACCTACAAGCACAGGAACGGGTACTGGTAGCCTCGGCGCAGTTGGCTCAAGTCAACCGAGATAGGGCAGCCACAGAACGGGATAAGGTGGCAGCAGAGCAGCAGTTCCGACTTGCTGCAGCCCAGCAGCAAAAGGCAGAAAGGGCGGCGCGACAGGCAGAAAGGGCGGCGCGACAGGCAGAGATAGCACAGGAAACGATCCTTGCGGTCAATCGGTTAGAGCGATCGGGTGAGGTTGCCTCAAATAACTTTCAATTTGGACAGATCCCAGCATTGGTAGAGGCGATCCAAGTTGGAGAAGCGGCGAAGGCATTGGCACAGAAAAAGGGACGGGCGGGGTTTGCGGCAAATCCCCTTTACGCGCTGCAAACGATGCTAGATACCGTAGAAAATCGTGCAGGGCAACCTTGGCAGCACCAAACCCTCTTGGCTCATCAAGGCTATGTCTGGACAGCCGCCTTTAGCCCAGACGGCAAGCGCATCGTCACCGCCTCCTCTGACAAGACAGCGAGGGTGTGGGATGCCGAGACGGGAAGAGAAATCGCCTCCCTCAACGGCCATCAAAGCTCTGTCTGGACAGCCGCCTTTAGCCCAGACGGCAAGCGCATCGTCACCGCCTCAGAAGACAAGACAGGGAGGGTGTGGGATGCCGAGACGGGAAGAGAAATCGCCTCCCTCAACGGCCATCAAGGCTATGTCATAACAGCCGCCTTTAGCCCAGACGGCAAGCGCATCGTCACCGCCTCCTCTGACAAGACAGCGAGGGTGTGGCCTGTGGAAAATCTCGATCGCCTGTTGGTTCGAGGCTGTAATTGGTTAAAAAACTATTTGATTGTCAATCCTCAAATGCTGGCTAAATTATCGACCTGCCAAACTGCTGACCTCACCCAGCCTAGTGCGAGTATTTTAATGGAACAAAGCGAAGCCTTAGCTAGGGAAGGCAAAATCAACGAAGCAATTGAAGGCTTTAAAATCGCCCAAAAGTGGAATCCTAGCCTCCGTTTTGATCCCGTCGCCCGCGCCAACCAACTCGCCAACGACGCTAAAAAGGAAAAATAAAGTCAAAAGTCAAAAGTATAATCTGAGAGAGAAGGAGAAAGGAGAAAAAATGAACCCAAAAATTGACCAGACTCAAGCTGGTAGTAACTTTGACAAAATTTGCGATCGCGTCATTTCTACTCGTCAACCAATAGAAATTACACGGGAAGGTGGTGAAAGCATTTCCTTGATTCTTACAGCAGAACTCAATAGCTTGATAGAAACTGCTTATTTATTCAGTTCTCATGAAAATGCAGTACGCCTCCTAGATGCACTACAACGTGCCAAAGCCAGAACGAATCAGCCTCAAACTTTAGAAAACTTATGCCAGGAGTTAGGTATTGACAAAGAAGAAAAAGTCTCAGCCTAAGCCAGAACGCGAACTCGTTTTTGATATAAGGTTTCTAGAAGACCTCAGATATTGGGTAGAAACTGAGAGAAAAATTGCCCTTCGTCTGTTATCTTTAGTTGAAGAAATTCGACGCAATCCTTTTGAAGGAACGGGCAAACCTGAACCCTTAAAATATCAAGATGCCAATGTTTGGTCTCGCCGCCTTACCCAATCTGATCGTATTGTTTATCTGGTTAGTCACGATCGGATAGAATTTTTGCAAGGTCGTTATCATTATAGCGATCGCTAAGTACCTAGACAAGCTAAAACGCCAACCCCATGCTCAAAATAGAAATCACCGATACCTCCATCACCCTCATCCAACTCCTCCATGAAGTTGAAAAAGGACAAGACATCATTATTTTCCGAGAAGGTCAACTCATTGCCCAACTCTCGCCCCCGCTAAATTCCCGCCACCCTCTAAGTTCCCACCAGGCTTTGCGATCCCAACATCAACCCTCCGCGATCCAAAGCCTTGACATCCTGCAACAATTACGCCAAGAAGCACACTATTGATTTACCTAGACACCAGCTTTTTAGCTCCATTTTATTATGAAGGAACTCACACTCATCTCTCATCACTCCGGCTCCCTCAAACCTCTAATCGAAGGCGCAATCGCTGAAGCCCTACGTTCCACTGAAGCGGGTATCCAGCGTACCGAACAACGACTGCGAGAATTTGAGGACAAATATCAACTGTCCACAGCAGAATTTCTGCATCGCTACGAAAACGACGAATTTCAGGAAACCCTGGAACTTGACGAATGGATTGGCGAATTGCGAATGCTACAATGCCTACAGGAAAAAGCAGAAAGACTCAGAGGAATTGAATTTGTTAATTGAAGATTATTTTCAACAGATTCAAACAATTATCGCAACCTGTTCAGTAGTAAAATTTTTTACGCTAGATTGTGAAAAACGTGATAGTTATGAAGGATTTATTCGGCTCTTCGTTACTTGTTATGGTTCGATAGGGGGGCATAAATCGACTAAATCCTTATCTGGCAAGAGACTTAATTGATTAGTTCGCTCTAGATAAAAAACAATTGACAAAAATCGCTAAATGCCTTTCTCTATAAGGGT
>NZ_JAPZQM010000015.1:0-11313 GCF_027530565.1 Microcystis sp. LE19-10.1B
AGCTTTTCTGGTCGGAACCCCCTAAGCCGAGTTTTCAAGGTGCTGCGCCGTCCACTTGGTTTTCGAGACTGGCCTTTTAATTCTAACGTAAAGCCAACCTAGAACGGCGGGGTTTCAGACCCAAAATTTCCGATGAGTGAATCAGAAAGCAACAAGGTGCGTTACAAACCATAACGCACCAAAATTTTTATTAATCTCTAACAAAGATTACAGGGGTCGATAGACGCGGTAATCAATATTGGGAAAAATATTATCGATTTCCTCGACTTTTTGCAACCAACCGGCATCAATCTTCTCGGATTTCACATCTTCATAGATTTTATTTAACCGCAGCAGGTGGGAACGAGTGCGCCGGACAGCATAGGGAACCATCGTACCGGTTCGCATAATAAAGGCCCAGTCAGAAGATTGTGCTAATAATAACTCCCGGGCTGCCTGATTTAAAGCCCGTTCCTGCAATTCATCCTCCGCTTCGTGATGACTTAATTCAATCATCCGTTCCGTGCCTTTGTGCAGGTGAGGATAGATCCAAGCGTTAGTTTCATTCAGCCAGTATTCATGGAAACCCTTATAACCCCAACTGGATTGGGAAGGACGACAGACCTGCTGGGTCGGGTTAGCCCGGAGATAATCGGCTAAATGGGTCATTTGGTAGATATTTTGGTCATACCAAGACTTGCGGAACAGAAAATCAATAAACCAGGGTCCCTCATACCACCAGTGACCGAATAACTCGGCATCGTAGGGAGAAACAACCAGGGGAGGACGGCCCATAATTCCCGCTAAACTCTCCACTTGCCGCTCGCGATTATACATAAAATTGCCCGCGTGTTCGGCGGCTTTTTCTTTGGCCCAGTAGGGGTCATAAAGCCCTTTTTCCGATAAACCACCGTCCCGGCTAGTAATTTTGTGGTATTTGATGCCTATATTCTTGCGTTGACCGTTGGGCATGATATAGGGCTTAATATACTCGTATTCCGCTTCCCAGCCCAAATCTTTATAGAATTCCCGATAAACTATATCCCCCGGATAACCGACTTGGGAAGACCAAACCTGTTGGGAAGATTCGTGGTCACGACCGAAAGCGGCCACCCCGGTTTCTGTGAAAATGGGCGCGTAACTGCCGTAACGGGGGCGCGGACGACCGTAGAGAATACCGTGGCCATCGACGAGGAAATAACGAATGCCCGCATCGGCTAACATTCTTTCTACCCCTTCGTAGTACGCACATTCCGGCAACCAAATGCCCTTGGGACGACGACCGAAATTTTCCTCGTAGTGTTGACAGGCCACCTCAATTTGCGCCCACACCGCTTGCGGGTACATTTTCATCAGGGGCATATAACCATGGGTCGCACCACAGGTGATAATTTCTAGGTTATTACTGTCGAGGAATTGTTTAAATGCTTTGACCAGATCTCGATCGTATTTTTCCCAAGTTTGTCGGATACTTTGGAAAGATTCAGCGTAATATTCGGCTAAGTAGCGAATATGGCCATTATGTTGATTATGGTCGATTTCTTTAGCAATTAATTCTTCTAACTTACCTAAGTGTTCTTCATAGCGCTCTTGCAGTAACGGATCCCGCAGCATCGACACCAAAGGCGGAGTCATGCTCATGGTCATTTTAAAATCGATACCGTCCCGCTTGAGACCTTCAAAAACTTGCAGCAGAGGGATGTAGGTTTCTGTGATTGCTTCGTATAACCATTCTTCTTCGAGGACGTAATCGCTTTCGGGATGGCGGACGAAAGGGAGATGAGCGTGGAGAACTAGGGCAACATAGCCAAAAGCCATAGGATTTCTTCTTAGAATTAAGGAATAAAACTTTAAGATTAGGTTGAGTAGATTTTATACTATCTTAAGCTTCTACAATAAAGAATATGATAAAAGTCGATCGACGATCGATCGATCTCGTCAATCCCTAGGTTTACTAATTTTCCGATGCTCCCATCTAACGAGCCACTGACTGCTTTAGGGAGAGAGACGACAACGCCTCTCTCGATTCAACTTTTGCTGTTTGTTGATGACCGTCCCAGTTCTCAAGAAATTATCCGTCAAATTCAGTCCTATCTCCAGTCTTTAAAGTCTGATTACCCAATTGACTTGCAGATCATCGAAATTCGCCAGCAGCCTCATTTAGTCGAACATTTTCGCCTTGTAGCTACCCCTGCCTTGGTCAAAATTGCCCCCGGCCCCCGTCATACCCTCGCGGGCAGTAATCTGGTGGAACAGTTTAAAAAATGGTTGGTACGCTGGCAAAAAGCGATTAAAGAGGAGGTCAAAAATCATCACGCTGAGGATGGACAACGTCAAGAGATGGAACATTCGGGCGAACTCATCCGCATCGCCGATGAGGTTTTTCGTCTTAAACAGGAAAAGGAAGAATTATTAGAACAATTAAAATTTAAAGACCAAATTTTGGCTATGTTAGCCCACGATTTACGCAGTCCTCTCACCGCCGCTTCCATCGCCGTGGAAACCCTCGAATTAGCCTATCATCAACCAGATACGGAGCGCAGTCTGCAATTACGAGAACAACTGCACCAACAGGCCCGCAAACAGTTCCGGATTATGAACCGTTTGATCACGGACATTCTACAAGCTTCTAAGAGCATGGCGGCGCAATTCACTCTCCACCAGAGTAAATTTTATCTGCAAGCTCTTTGTCAGGAAATTTTGTCTCAATTTACCGATATTTTTCAAGAAAAGACTTTAATTCTCCAAAGCGATATCCCCCAAGATCTGCCCCCCGTCTATGCTGATGAGGAGTTAATCCGACAGGTGATTATTAATCTCTTGGAGAATGGGATCAAATATACCCCCCCCGGCGGCGCAATTACCCTTTCTGTCCTCCATCGTACTACTCAAAAAGTACAAGTGAGCATCAGTGATACCGGCCCCGGCATTCCCGAAGAAAAACAAGAGCATATTTTTGAGGGTCATGTGCGTCTCAAACGGGATGAGGGTAAAGAAGGTTATGGCATCGGTTTATCGGTCTGTCGCAAGATTATTCGCGCCCACTACGGTCAAATTTGGGTGGATAGTGTCCCCGAGCACGGCAGTAGTTTTCACTTCACTCTGCCAGTTTATCGCTAAAATGCGCCGCTAACCAAGCATCAATGTCCCCTAAAACTAAGTCGGGGATTTCCCAGGGGAACAGATGGGCCGTGTCTGGGTAACATTTCCACCGAGACAGTTTCAGTTTTTCGGCTGTTTCTTGGCTCGAGGCACTGGTAATATGGCGATCATTTGCCCCCGCCAGAACTAAGCAGGGAATTGTGATTTTGTCAAGAGATTTTAAACAATTGTAACCTTTTTTTAAAGCCCGATTTAAAGCCCGATCGGCAGCTGGGGAAGTGCCTAAGTAGGCGGGAACAGCATCTTGAGCCAGATAACGATAGGATATCGCTTGATGTTGTGAAAAAAGATACTGAAACAGGGAACGACGGGCAAAAGTATCAATATTCCAACGCCATCCCGGTTTGATCTGATTGAGAATTGCCGCTATCCCCGTCAAAACTAAATCTGTGGTGGTGACGGGGGGATGACTACCCCAAGGCCGCCCGGCCGAGGCCACTAGAATTAAACCGGCAAAGCGATCGGGATGCCGCAATACTAATTCCAGGGCGATTATACCCCCCAAAGACCAACCGAGAATTAAACATTGCTGGATTTTTTGGCGATCGAGCAGCTCGATTAAATCCTCTAGATGTTCTTCTAGCTGAAAATCCCGGCGATAACGACTTTTGCCGTAGCCGCGCAGATCCGGGGCCAGGGTTTGCCAGCGTTGGCAAAAATGATCGGTAAATACAGAAATACTACCAGCCGAACCGGGATGACCGTGCAGACAGAGAATCGGATAGCCATTACCTTTGATGTTAACGTTGAGAGCGATCGACATTGATCAGTTATCAGTTATCAGTTATCAGATTTGAGTTTTAAGTGAGCAGTATGTATTAAGCGAGCAGTATTAAATAGCAGTTTCCTGCTGTCTTTTCACTGTTCACTGTTTACTGATCACTGATTATTGACTAGGATATATGAGCGATCGAGTCTCTGGTAAGTCATACTAGAGAATAGGAGAGAGTTGGTCTAGAGGTTGCGGGGTCATTTGATTAATGATTCCGAGGAAAGTCCGAACTCCCGAAAGACCACACTTGCTGGATAACGTCCAGTGCGCGCGAGCGTGAGGATAGTGCCACAGAAAAATACCGCCCCTTTTTTTCAGTGATTAGTAAACAGTAACGAAAGTAAATTCACTGATGACTAATAACTTTCCACTGATAACTGATACCTGATAACTGATTGGGGGTAAGGGTGCAAAGGTGCGGTAAGAGCGCACCAGCAGTATCGAGAGGTACTGGCTCGGTAAACCCCGGTGGGGAGCAAGGTGGGGGGACAAAGGTTGGTCTTTTTCCTGTCCCGTTTTTAGGAACCGCTTGAGGTAATTGGTAACAATTATCCCAGATAGATAACCTCTATTCCAACAAAGGTAAAAGCAATTTTACTGCTGTTGGGAAATACAGAATTCGGCTTATGTCTGACTCTCTCCTTTATCAGTTATCAGGAGGCGGTCGGCAATAGGCAGCTTTGTTCTCCCCATCACCCCACACCCCACACCCCACACCCCACACCCTACACCCCACACCCTACACCCCACACCCTACACCCCACACCCCACACCCCATCTCCCCCGCTCCCATGTCCTTAAGTGATCCGCGTCGCCAAAAACAATTAAAAACCCTAGTGGAAAAGCTGGGTTTATCAGCTGATGTCCCCGTCAGATGGGATTTATTAGATTTGGCTCTAACTCATCCCAGTGTTTCCCGTGATAAGAATTATGAACAATTAGAATTTGTGGGCGATTCTGTGGTAAGACTCGTGGCGGCGGAGGTATTGTTAGAAACCTATCCAGAGGAACTCGTGGGGGAATTTGCCGCCCTGCGATCGATGATGGTTAGCGATCGCACTCTGGCGGAATTTGCGGATCGCTACGGTTTCGAGCGTTATTTGTTGGTATCAAGTAGTACGAGTATCGATCAAGCGGGGAGAATTTCGCGACTAGCAGACGCTTTTGAGGCGGTCTTGGGAGCATTATATCTTAGTACACAGACTATGGTGTTAGTGCGTTCTTGGCTAGATGAACCACTGCGGGAAAAAGCGGCCGAAATTCGTCGAGATCCGGCCCGACAGAATTATAAGGATGCCTTGCAGGAGTGGACACAAGCAACATACAAAAAACTGCCGCAATATTTAGTAAAAGAAATCAATGGCTTAGATCAAGAACGTTTTTGTGCGGAAGTGTGGTTAAATGAGCAAAAATTAGGAGTGGGAACAGGCAGAAGCAAAAAAGCAGCGGAACAGGCAGCGGCTAAATCAGCTTTTCTAGAAGTGGTTAAAGGCTAAATGCGGGCATTTTTGCCTAACGGACGAATTGCCAGAGGCGAATTTTAAAATCATAATTACCACTAGCCAAATACTGCCCATCGGGACTAAAAGCTAGGGATTCCACCCAGTCGGAATTATTATCAAACCAGGCCAACTGTTTCCCCGTGGTCACATCCCATAAACGCACACCGTCATTACTGGCACTAGCGAGAATTTGTCCGTTAGGATGGAGTGCGAGGGAACGGATTCGGGCCGTATGACCGATGAGGGTAAATAATAACTTATTATTGCTCGTATCCCAGATTTTAATCGTGCGGTCTAAACTACCCGTAATTAAATTTTTGCCGTCGGGAGTGTATAAAAGCTTGCTAACCGCTTGGGGATGGGCGGAAAATTTCGACAAAAATTTGCCCTCGCGGATGTCCCAAAAATTTACCTCACCGTTTTCATGACCACTAGCAAGGGTGACACCATCGGACTTCATCCCTAGGGAATAAACAAAATTACCCACCCAATTTAAACGATAGAGGGGACGGCGGGGAGGTTGCACTGTCCAGAGGCGAATTCCTTCCAAACCACCACTAATTAACGTTTTACCATCGGGAGTAACCGTAAGGGCGAGGACAGTATTACCGTGTTCGAGGGCAATTCCTAAATACTTGCCTTCCAGCAGATTCCAAAAATTAATAGAACCATCTAAACCGCTACTAACTAATAATCTTTCGTTGGGACTAATGGCTAAAGCTTTGACGCTGGTTCTTTGGGCGCGAGTTTGGGAGACTTTTTCTCCTGTTTTTACCGACCAAATTCTCAGGAGAGGATCCGTATCACTACCACCAGCGAGAACTAATTGGTTATCGGGGCTGAAAATCACAGCATTAGGGGTGGATTGTTGCCCTTCTAAGGTTTTAGCGAGGGTAAGTCTGCCTAAACCTTCTACCAGGATAGTTTCTGGGTTTTTTTCGCCACTTGCAGCCGCGGGTCGAGCGGGGGCAATGGGACTTTGGGCCTGACTAAGCTGATGTTGCCCGATTGCCAGCGTGGTTAAGACACTGACCACAATTGCCCCGACAAGTTTCTCCCCACCCATAAATCGGAATTTCATAAATTTAGTTGAATATTAACAAATGAACCGTGCTATAGATTCTAGCCTTTGAGGGGATTGATTGCCAAGCAAGGTCAGATTTTTGAGCTAAGAAGGTCGATTTTTTTCGTTTTTCAGGGTTGGTAAAGCTACTTGACCCGATTGGGGCGGTAAATAATATCTCGCCGCTTCTTCTCTGTTGATTGCCTTGGTTTTTTGACTCTGTTGCCACCTAGCGAAGATAGCGATCGCCATAATCGTTGCCCCTAAAGATAGCAGTGTCCATCTTTGTCCTACAACCCCGATGATGACATCTACTGCCGCTGCGGTAAAGATAAAGCTAGTTATTGGTTCTTGACGGTAAGCTTTCTTGAGAAAAGGCGGCCAGAGGAGATTACTCATTTTATCTATTATTTCTACGGTTTCGATAATTCCAGCTTATCCTAAATAGTTGGACAAAGGTAAAGTTAAGTAGCTGGTTATAATTAAATTAAAAATGGATTTTAGGTTTGATCCCCCCTGCCCCCCTTGATAAGGGGGGTGCCGATAGGCGGGGGGATCTGAAAGTTTTTAATACCTATCTACTTAACTGTGGGGTAAGGAGTCGGTCGTCGGTCGTCAGTAAGAATTGCGGCAATTGAACTCCCAATACTCATCACCGGAGAATCCGATCCTTTAACAAATACAAAGAGACGATACCCCCTCAAAACCAGTTGATAGGATTATGGTAGTGACCGAAATCAACTTTTAAGAATCTATAATGGGCTTTATTGTCCATTATTATCTAATATAACGGCTTTAAAGCCTGTTATATGCACTTTTCCTCGGTATTATCATGGCCTATCCTCTCTACGTCGCTTTTATTTGGCATCAACACCAACCCCTCTACAAATCCTGTCAAACTCGCACCGATGCTTCGGGACAATATCGCTTACCCTGGGTGCGACTGCATGGAGTGAAAGATTATCTCGATTTAATCTTAATTCTAGAACGTTTTCCCAAATTACACCAAACTGTCAACCTTGTCCCCTCTTTAATCCTGCAATTAGAGGATTACGTCAACGGACTAGCTATAGACCCCTATCTTGCCCTCACCGTCACCCCAGAAGCGCAGTTAACCCTGGCACAAAAACACTTTATCCTCGAACACTTTTTCGATGCTAACCATCGTACCCTGATCGATCCGCACCCCCGTTACGGGCAATTATACGCACAGCGTCAAGAAAACGGTCATAGTTGGTGTATTAGCCATTGGCATCTCCAAGATTATAGCGATCTCTTGGCTTGGCATAACCTCGCTTGGATCGATCCTATCTTTCACAGTGACCCAGAAATCGCTGCCTGGTTAGAACAGGGAAAAAACTTCACTTTAAGCGATCGCCAGCGAATTATCTCCAAACAGCGTCAAATTCTGCGTCGTATCTTGCCGCAACACCGGTTAATGCAGGAAACCGGACAACTAGAAATCATTACCAGTCCCTACACCCATCCAATTTTACCCCTGCTGGCCAACTCGGAAGCCGGCCGGGTAGCAGTGCCGAATATGACCCTTCCTCGGCAATATTTCCACTATCCTGAAGATATTTCCCGCCATCTCCAGAAAGCTTGGCAAATCTATACCGATCGCTTTGATAAACAACCTCGAGGACTTTGGCCCTCGGAACAATCCGTTAGTCCCGCGATTCTCCCCGCTGTCGCTAAACAGGGTTTTCAGTGGTTATGTTCCGATGAGGGGGTGTTAGGTTGGTCTCTGGGACATTACTTTCATCGCGACGAAAAAGGCAATATTAGCGAACCAGAATTGCTTTATCGTCCCTACTGTCTGGAAACTAGCAACGGCAATTTATCGATGGTTTTCCGCGATCATCGTCTCTCGGATCTGATCGGATTTAGCTATAGTGGCATGAAAGCCACCGAGGCCGCCACAGACTTAGTTAAACACCTAGAAGCGATCGCCGAACAACTGAAAACCAACGCAGAAACCACGACCCTAGAAAAACCCTGGTTAGTTACCATTGCGCTAGATGGCGAAAACTGCTGGGAAAACTATCATCAAGACGGTTTACCCTTCCTAGAGAACCTTTATCAACTTTTAAGCGACCACCAAGCGATCGAATTAGTCACCGTCTCCGAATATCTCGATCGCTTTCCCGCTAATGCCAAAATTCCTGTCAATAAACTTCATAGCGGCTCTTGGATCGATGCCAATTTTACCACTTGGATCGGCGATCCCGCTAAAAATAAAGCTTGGGAATATCTAATTTTAGCCCGTCAAACCCTCGCTAATCACCCGGAAGCGACGGAAGATAATAACCCCGACGCGTGGGAAGCACTGTATGCAGCGGAAGGTTCCGATTGGTTTTGGTGGTTTGGTTATGGCCATTCCTCCAATCATGACGCAATTTTTGACCAACTTTTCCGGGAACACCTGATCGCTCTTTATCAAGCTTTAAATGAGCCAATTCCCTCCTATTTGCTCGAACCGGTGGAAGAACACGGAGATAAACAAAGTAATCGTCCACTAGCTTTTATTCACCCCATTATCGACGGTTTTGGGGACGAACAGGATTGGGATAAAGCTGGACGGATCGAAATTGGCGGCGCCAGTGGTACAATGCACCGGACTTCCTTAGTACAAAGGCTCTTTTTCGGTTGGGATCACCTCAATTTTTATCTGCGTTTCGATTGGAAACCGGGGGCTGAATTAGGCAAAGATATCCCGCCTGAAGTGCATTTATATTGGTATTATGATGAAGTGCATCGTCTGCAAAGTCCAATTCCCTTAGCAGATATTCCCCCTCGATCGCCCCTCGATTACGGTTATCATCATCATCTAGGAATAAATTTAATCACGGAATTTACTTGGTTAGAAGTCGCTCAAGAATATTTTACTTGGCAGCGAGTTCCTAGTAGTGCCAAAGCTTCTTTTAATCAATGTTTGGAAATTGCTGTCCCCTGGGAAGGATTACACATTGAACCCGATGCTCGTCTCCATTTAATCGCAGTTTTAGCCAATCAAGGTCAATACTATGATTTCCTCCCCGTTGAAGAATTAATCTTCCTGCAAAGACCTTAAATCAGTGATCAGTAATCAGTGATCAGTTATCAGTAATCAGCTTCTGAAGGCAAGAGGCAACAGGCACTCGTGCAAAAGACAGGATCTGGCAATTCTCCTACTTAAAAAGAAGGTTAGAAACTAAGTACATCGAAGCTTTTAGCTTAACCAATTAGGTTTTAGATTCGGCCCTTGTTATCAGCTTTTTAGCCATCAGCCATCTCCCCTACACCCTACACCCTACACCCTACACCCTACCCCCACCAACAAACTTTTTCAGCCAACCCTATATAGTCCCATGATCTAGCTTTTTCAGGGCGCTGAGAGCATGGAGACGGACGATTGCTTCCCCATCGGCTGCTAAAGTCAGCAAAATACTTTTATTATCCCGATCTAATTCTCCTAAAGCGATCGCTAGAGACTGTTTAACTCCCGTATCAGCGAGGATCGCGGGATGGGAGTGATAAAAATTACCGAGAATTTCCCCTGCTTGTTGGCGTAATTTCTGGCAGGTTTGCCGGCCGAGAATAGCGATAATTTCCCGACAAATCAAGACATTTTCGCTATATAAAGCCTTTTCTAGATAATTTAAAGCTTCCCCATCCTCGATCCAGCCTAATGCTCGCACTACAGTTAATTTTAAACTATCGGGAGTTAAGGAAGATTGCAGCAGTGGATTTAAAGCTTTGGCTGAGGTTGCTGTGCCGATACGACCGAGAGCGATCGCAGTTTCTTGACAGATCTCGAGGTGGATATCGAATAACAGCGGTTGCAGATGGTTAACTAAATCTGCTTGGGGATAACTTGGCGCTAGGTAACTACTAGCTTTAATTGCTTCCCGTCGCACCTCGATGGCCGGATCCCGTAAAGCATCGAGGATAATCGCAGTAATCTGGGGATGGTGAAAACTGCTTAAAGCTTCGATCGCCATGGACCGAATGGCGCTAGATTGATCCTTAACTACGGTTAAAAGCGGTTCGACAATTTCTGGCCGGCGAATTTGTGATAAAGCTTGTACGGCTAAAAAACGCGTGTTCGAGTCGGACAGTAATTGTCCTAAACTAGAGATGGCAGAACTGCCGATATTAGCTAAAGCAGCCGCAGCCATTTGGCTGAGTTCCTCCTCCTCCGATCTTTGCAATAATTGACTGAGAGCGAGAATACAGGCTCGATCGTCAAATTGACTGAGAATTCTCGCCAGAAACCAGCGCATTTCCCCATCTTGTTCCTCGGATTCTAACAGGGCAATTAAAGGAGCGATCGCTGGTTTGCCGATTTGGGGAAATAGTTTAGCTATCTCCCATCGCTGTTGAAAATCGCATTTTTGTAAAGCTTCTAGGGCTAAATCGAGGATTTCATCGTTAATAATCGGTTCAATCGCATCTTTTTGGTTTAAAAGTCGCTGTATGCTGGCGTTTACTGTCTCCCAGTCTTTTTTATTCAACGCTATCTGAGCTTTTTCTAGCAGAGCTTGCATCGTGAGAAATGGCCTCGATTTTCGTGCTACCTATCCCAAGAATGTCAGACTTTCTCGCTTTTGTCCTCTCTTCTATGCAAGAAACCGATAATAAATCTCAAAATTGTGCATCAGACTTCAGTTTATCCTTAATTCTCTCGGGATAACCGAACAGAAAAGTATATGCGGCTCTTCGGTTTGTGTTATGCAATGGATGGGGGTTATAAGGAATGAAACCCTTATAGAGACAGACATTACCGCGATTTTTGTCAATTGTTTGCGATCTAGAGCGAACTAATCAATTAAATCTCTTGCCAGATAAGGATT
>NZ_JAPZQM010000422.1:0-2038 GCF_027530565.1 Microcystis sp. LE19-10.1B
TCGAAAACGGCTTTACGATATTTGGCTGGGAACACTAAATGATATAGCAAAACACTTACATTATGGCTCTTATGGATGTATTCACTCATTTTTCTATTGTACGCCGCGAGCGGCGGGGAATTAGACCCGAAGAGATTAAAGTTCCTCAACTGCTCCCAGAACAGTTAAGCTTATTTTAGTCTCTATAATTGCTTTTATGGCTCATTTGACTTCTGAAAGACTCAATTTAACCACAAAAATCGCCTATGGTGCGGGGGATTTGGGACCGGCTATCACTGCCAATATCTCGGTATTTTACCTGCTATTTTTCCTCACTGATGTGGCAGGATTACCAGCAGGATTAGCTGGTAGTGTGCTGATGGTGGTGAGAATTTTCGACGCTATTAACGATCCGATTATTGGCATGTGGAGCGATCGAACCCGTACTATCTGGGGTCGTCGCTTACCATGGATGTTATTGGGGTCGATTCCCTTCGGAATTAGCTATTTTTTACTGTGGTTAATCCCGACTAATAACCAATTATGGCTATTTTTATATTATATTTTTATCGGCATTATCTTTAATTTAACCTATACAGTAGTCAATCTTCCTTACCAGGCACTCACCCCTGAATTAACTTATGATTATAATGAGAGAACCCGCTTAAATAGTTTTCGTTTTGCCTTTTCCATCGGGGGCAGCATTCTCTCATTAATTCTCTATATTATCGTCTCATCTTCCTATGCCAACGATCTCCATCAAGCTTTTTTATTGTTAGGTGTAGTTTGTGCTTTAATGTCGATTATAGCAGTTATTTGGTGCGCTTTAGCTTTACAAGAACGAGGAGCAAAAGCGATTCTCAATTCTCCCCAGAAAAAAGTTTTGGCAATTGCTTTTATAGTTATCGGTGCGCTTTCCTTGGTCTATGGACTAGGAAAAATTGGGGTGAATCCCAGAGACTTTATCGCTATTTCCACAATTTTATTAGGAATACAAGGGATAGTTTCGGGGTTAACCCTTTACTATGGCAAAACTGAAAATCATCTCAAGGATAGCGCGGCAATTAAACAGAGAGAAGCGGATAATAATACCGAAACTATTCCCCTGAAAGAACAATTAAAAATAGTTTTTGGTAATCGTCCCTTTTTATACGTTATTGGCATCTATCTTTGTGCTTGGTTAGGAGTACAATTAACCGCCTCGATTTTGGTTTACTACGTCGTCAGCTACATGAGACTATCGGAAGCAGAATCGGGTTTAGTCGCTTTGGCAGTACAGGGAACAGCTTTAGTGATGTTATTTTTCTGGCAAGCAGTTAGTCAGAAATTAGACAAAAAGATAGTCTATTTTTTAGGGATGACATTCTGGATTATTGCCCAAATTGGTTTATTTTTGCTCCAACCAGGAGAAATAACTTTAATGTATGCTTTGGCAGTTTTGGCGGGATTTGGCGTATCTGTGGCCTATTTAATTCCTTGGTCAATGGTTCCCGATGTGATTGAATTAGACGAATTAGAAACAGGAAAACGTCGAGAAGGTATTTTTTATGCTTTCATGGTACTTTTGCAAAAAATTGGTTTAGCTTTGGGGTTATTTCTTGTCGGTATTGCTCTAGAAACATCGGGTTTTAAACCGAGAATCCCAGGAGAAGCAATTCCCCTGCAGCCAGATAGTGCTTTAATAGCAATTCGCCTAGCAATTGCTCCTTTACCGGCATTTTTTCTGATCATTAGCTTAATTCTTGCCTATTTTTATCCAATTACTCGCCAAGTTCACGCCGAAATTTTAGACCAATTAGCAACAAGAAGACAAGAGGAAAAGTAAACATCAGTTTTTTGAGAAACACTGTCAGTTAAACCCCGTAATAATTTTTCTTCTTCAGGTTCCAATCGTTTTGTAAATTATCAAGACAAAGTTATACTATTAGGGGTCGAGAAAATCGTCACCGACCTCCCCTCCCATTCAGAACCGTGCATGAGACTTTCACCTCACACGGCTCCTAGTTTGACGGTTCCCTTGTTAAGGATACAACTTGACATCTTTTTGTTGACCTTGTAT
>NZ_JAPZQM010000524.1:0-15237 GCF_027530565.1 Microcystis sp. LE19-10.1B
TGAAATGGGGCGAAAGTCTGTGGACTCTGTGTAAGACAGTACATGGTTTTTTAACTGTGGTATGCGACGGTGGTGGAAGCAGAAACTTAAATCGTGAGGTTTAGGAATCGCCGCACTTTTAGGGCGGCGAGGATGTCAATACTTGATCTCCTGTAGATTTCTGCACTATCTACAAAAATAGTACCCAACTTATAATACAGAAGTAGGCATTGGGAATGGATGATGGCTAATAGCGAAAGTGAAGAGCGGCAGATAGCTTTGGCAATATACACAAATATTAGTCCCGTCCGCTGTCCGCTCGACTGCGCTGTTATGGGGCATATTCATCGATTACCCCAAAATTACATCCGTTTCAGCAACTCATCATACCCCCCTGATTTTTTAGGGCTGCCCGGCCAGTTCTGACTCTAATTTGGCCAGAATCTGGGGTTTAAGTTGCTCGATTTTCTGTTTTAACATCCGCTTGCTAATTTGCGGGTTGCCACCCTGGCCCGATTGACTATCTGTCACCCATTGCTGCAAAATTTGGCATTGATTGGCGGGAATATTAGCGTTGATCACATTTTCACAGATGTTGCTGCCTTCGAGGGGGAAAAATAAAATCCAGTATTGACCGGCTTCGGCGAGGGTTTTGGTCATTTTTTGACCTTGAGGGGTTTTTAAGTCCAAATAACAAGGCAACCAGCGGGGGCCCCATTGACGATGATAGAGGACAGTAATCCAGAGAATCATCGGGTGAGGTGTGGGTAAAAAGAGGAATTGATTATAACGGACACTAGCAACCCGGACGGCGATATCTTCTCGATCCAACATTACCCATAAACCGGGAAAAACGCCGTCAGCAGCCTGGAGACAGCGTGAGAAGACAATTTTTTGGCGCGGTTTATCCTCGGGCCAACTGGACTTGACACAGATATCCCTCGCATTAGCAGCAGAAACAATGGTTTGATTTAAATCACGAGGGGTTTTGATTTTGCGGGTGTAATCGTCGGTTTTTTTGACTATTTCATTTTTGACTAGGGGTTCAAGTCGTTCGAGACGTTGTAGTATATCTGTAACACTTGACGGGCGATCGCTGGGTGCTTTGGCCAAGCAGCGCAGGATTAACTGTTCTAATTCTGGCGGTAATTGCAAGCTAGAATTAAAGGAACGGGGTTCGGCGTAGTGGTGAACCTCATACCAACCGCCAAAGGAGGGATTATCGGGAAAAACGGGCGTTTCTCCCGTGATCATCTCGTACATCATAATCCCAAAACTGTAGATATCGGAACGATGATCGAGTTCTTTACCTTCCATCTGTTCCGGGGAACAATAGGCTAAGGTTCCCATAAACGATTGGGTTTGGGATTCTCCCGATTGGATGAGTTTAGCGATGCCAAAATCGAGAATTTTCACCAATTCCCCTAATCCTGAGTCCTGAATCACCATAATATTGCTTGGTTTGATGTCCCGGTGAATAATCGGACACATCTCCCCTTGGAAGATAATACCCTTATGGGCGCATTCCAGGCCGAAACAAATCTGACGGGTGAGATTGAGAAAGCGCGGGAGGGGCAGCGGCTGATGTTTGATGATTTCACTCATGCTCTCCCCCGGCAAAAATTCCATGACGTAGAAGGGGACTTCCTTGTCATCTACACCATAATCACGAACCTTAACAACATGAATACTTTTTTCGCCTAAAAGTGCCGAAATAGTCGCCTCTCGCTCGAAGCGCTCGCGCATTCTGTTGTTGAGGAGAGTTTGCGAGAGGAATTTCACGGCGACGGTTACGCCACCTAATAGTTTATCTTCTGCTCGATATACTTGTCCCATGGCGCCGCTACCGATCAACTCGACCAGTTGGTATCGATTGGCAAGTAAGCTCCGATGTCTAGATTCTGCCGACATAGCTAGGCTACTGTGTGAATTATAGTGAGTCTGGTGGAGAGAGTTTTGGTTCTTCGTTACTTGGTCTGGTTCGAGCAGGGGGCATAAATCGACTAAATCCTTATCTGGCAAGAGACTTAATTGATTAGCTCGTTCTAGATCGAAAACAATTGGCAAAAATTACATAACACAAACCGAAGAACCTTTTTTTCGGACTAAAAGCATCATTGTTAACATATATAGCGGTTCTCGCATCTGTGCGGCACACTTAAACCTTTGCTGATTAAGCTGTTCAGGATCGGGAATGTACCTCTTGTGAATCAGAAACGCTATATTTTCAGGCATTTTTAGTCATTGCCTCTCGGATAATTAATTTTTGGGGGTTGAAAAAATGAAAAAACTAAGTATAAAGTAACATAAAATCTCTAGATAGACAATTTGATTGATTATTATTCGTTCTTGATTGTCCTGACTTGAAAGAGGGTGTGGGGTGTGGGGTGTGGGGTGTAGGGTGTAGGGTGTGGGGTGTAGGGTGTGGGGTGGGGGGTGTAGGGTGTGGGGTGTGGGGTGTAGGGAAAGAAACCTCTTTCATCTGTGGGGGTGAAAATTTTTTCATCGGGACTGCCAAGGGACTCCTAAACCACCACTACAGGCAAATCCCTAACCCCTGTAAAACTTTTTTGCCGAAAGTGACCGATCTGCGTAATAATTCTTTAATAAAGATTTGTAAACTTGAAAATGATTATCCTTTCGCAGTGCTAGAGATTTAATGAGACGACTAATTGCGATCGAAAAAGCTCTGCTCATCGGTCATATCGTATCGATGGCTTTTGGACTAGCGGGATTGTTGCTAGTTTTGCCCCATCCCGAATTTGTGGCCAATTTACCAGATTTTGGCAAAACTGCCTTTGCTTGGTCAATGGCCGGGGGGGGTGTGGTGTATATGGTGTTAGGAATGGCAGCGGTGGCTGTTTATGCCTATCGGACTCTAGGAGTGTGGCACTGGTTAGGATTCATGGTTCCCGCTATCAGTTTATCCCTTTGTAGCGAACTTTTGGGAACCAGTACCGGCTTTCCTTTCGGTCATTATCGTTATCTTTCGGGCTTAGGTTACAAAATTGCGGGTTTAGTACCCTTTACTATCCCCCTATCTTGGTTTTATCTCGGTTTTAGTGCCTATATTATCGCTCGTGTTGGTTTATCCACTCTTGCTATACCCCAGTGGCTACAAAATCTAGGAGCGATCGCTATCGGGGCGGTATTATTAACTTCCTGGGATTTTGTCCTAGATCCGGCCATGAGTCAAACTACCATACCCTTCTGGATTTGGGAACAACCGGGGGCCTTCTTTGGGATGCCCTACGAAAATTTTGCCGGTTGGTTTGGCACGGGCTGTGTTTTTATGACGGTAGCCACTTTAATTTGGCAAGTGCAACCGGTGAAACTGCCAAGTCAAGATTTAACCCTGCCTTTTGTGATGTATTTAGGTAATTTTGGCTTTGCTACGGTCATGAGTATGGGTGCTGGTATTTATCCGCCGATTTTCTTAGGATTACTCACCGGTATTCTGCCTTTAATACTCCTCTATAATCGCGCCAAGGCTGTTGCTTCCGGGCAAACAGTGGCAACCAGCGAAGTAACAACCCTAAAAATCCCCGTTGTATCGGTGAGAGGAGCCAAATAAGTTGTTAACTGAGATAATTCTCGGTGCATTCTGCCTGGGGCTACTGCTGTCTCAGGCTGTTGCCTTTTTTATCCTTCTTTCCCGTCTGCTAAAAGGGGCGCGTCGTCGTCCTCCCCTGACTCCCCAACCTCCCACCCCGGAGATGTTAGGGACAGTAAGCGTGATTGTGCCGACGTTAAACGAAGTGGCCAGGATTGACGGTTGTTTAAGGGGATTGAGTCAACAGAGTTACGAAGTGCGAGAAATTCTGATTGTCGATAGCAATTCCCAAGATGGTACGCGGGAAAAAGTCAAAGAGATAGCGGCAAAAGACCCCCGCTTTCGCTTGAAAACCGATTATCCTTTGCCCCCCGATTGGGTAGGTCGTCCCTGGGCGTTACACAATGGTTTTTTGTTTAGTTCTCCTAAAAGTGACTGGATTTTGGGCATTGATGCCGATACCCAACCCCAAGCAAATTTAGTCGCTAGTTTGGTCAAAGCTGCGATCGCAGAAGGTTATGATTTAGTTTCCCTGTCGCCGCAATTTATCCTCTCCTATCCGGGAGAATGGTGGTTACAGCCGGCTTTATTGATGACTTTGCTCTATCGCTTTGATGCGGCCGGAGTGCGCGGGCAAGATCCCCAACGAGTCATGGCCAATGGTCAATGTTTTCTCTGCCGGCGGTCAGTTTTAGCGGCTTTAGACGGTTATAGCGGGGCAAAAGGTTCTTTTTGCGATGATGTCACCCTCGCCCGTCTAGCGGCAACGAAAGGCTATCGGGTGGGATTTCTCGATGGGGCGAAGTTGATTCGCGTGCGGATGTACGAAGGACTCAAGGAAACTTGGCGCGAATGGGGCAGATCTCTTGACCTCAAAGATGCCTCCTATCAGGGGCAATTATGGGGCGATTTAGCTTTATTAGCTCTTACTCAGGGATTACCGATAATTATCACTCCTTTACTGCTCACAGCTTTGATTTTTGGCTACAATTTCCTGAGTTTAAAAATTGTTTTGACTTTAAACCTGCTGCTGTTATTGATTCGTTTTGCCCTTTTATTGGCTGTCTCTCCTAGCTACTATCGAGGCGAAAAAGTCAATCTATCCTCAGTATTATTTTGGCTATCTCCCCTAGCGGATCCGCTGGCAGTTATCCGCATTTTTGTCTCTGCTTTTACCCGTCCCCAAAGTTGGCGCGGTCGAGTGTATCAGTAATATTTTTTGATATCCGTAAAGAGGTTGATGTACCTTGTAGTCACAATTAAGACGGTCAATGAGGCGAACTCATCAGACCACTATTTACTCCTTCTACATAATAATTGAGGCTCAACTATGGACCCTATTTCTCTGATTCTTGCTGCTTTAGGGGCTGGTGCGCTCGCTGGCGCTAATGATACCGCAGGAACAGCTGTTAAAGATGCCTATCAGGGTTTGAAGACTTTAATTAAGAAGAAGTTTGAAGGCGATGTTCTGGGACAAGCGATGGTAGATGCCAAACCAGAAGAAATCAAGCAAGCTGAAGGTTTGTTAAAAGATAAAATTACCAAAGCTGGTGCTGATCAAGATCAGGAAATCATTAAAGTGGCTCAGGATTTACTCGATCAAGTCAAAGAACAGCCCGGTGGACAGGAGATAATCAATCAAACTCAAACTAATACGGTGAGCGGCGTAACTGTTGGTGGAAACTTTGAATTTAAGCCAGTTCAAGAAGGCAAGAAGAGTTAAGAAAGCGTGAATTTGAATAAGGGTTCGGTAAAATTTGACCACTTAAACAAAGATTAGAAGGAGTGCTGGATTTAGCTGAACCGACAGCCATTTGTTGCATCTCTGGTCCCTAAAACAAAACATCGGAGATGCCACTACTATGAGCCAGTCAATTCCAGACCGTCAATCTCAGGAACAAGATAACCTGATTAAAGATACTAACGTTAGCGGTGATTTAATCATCGCTCCCGTTCAAATTGGTACTAAAATTGAGACTCAAACTGTCCAGATTTCAGTTGCTAAAGGTACGCAGCAACCATTGACTATGAAGTCACCTTATCGGGGACTGAAAAGATTTAATGACAAAGACAGAGATCTCTTTTTCGGTAGAGATAAGTTAATTGCTGAATTATTTGAGATGGTGAATCGAAGCAACTTGAGTTTAGTGTTAGGGGCTTCTGGAAGTGGCAAGTCTTCTGTGGTGCGTGCGGGGTTAATTCCTGAGTTGAAAAAATCTCTGGAGTCTCAAACATTTTATGACTTCATCTTTACACCGAATCAAGATCCCTTTGATTCCCTACATCGGTGTTTACTCATTGAGGAGAAGGATTATCACTTCAGTGAAGCAGAAGTCGAGATTGCCCGAGAAGCAAAGGCAGATACCCTAACTAAAGTGATTGACACCTTAAGGAAAGATGGGGAACGGTGGCTAATTTTTGTCGATCAATTTGAGGAATTGTTCACTATTTGCAACGATTTAGATAAACGCAAAAATTTTATTGCAGGTCTTGTTCAAGTTGCCAAGTCTGGGAATAGTTCTGTCAAGATTGTACTGGCAATGCGGGCTGACTTTCTGGAGCAATTTAGTTTCTATCCCGATTTAGGTGCTATTGCCAATCAAAATAATATTCATCTGGTCACTGAAATGTTTCCAGATGAACTGCGACAGGCGATTGAGCAACCAGCAGCCAAGCATGGGGTCGTGTTTGAAGAAGGGTTAGTTGAACAAATTATCAAGGAACTTGATGGACAAAAAGGTTATCTTCCCTTATTGCAATATACCCTGAAGTTGCTTTGGGAAAGTGAATGCCAAACTCGCGGTGCTGATGGTCGCTTTGAGATCGAAGATCGTACCTTAAATAAGAAAAGTTATGCAGCGTTAGAGGGGGTAAGGGGAGCATTGCAAAAGCGGGTCAACGAGATATACAAAAATTTGAACCAAGACGAACAGAAAATCACTAAGCAAATATTTTTGAAGCTAGTTAATGTTGTTGATACTGATTCAGGCAGTAGAACAGTGAGCAGACGAGCTTATAAAGATAAATTTGTCGATAAATCAGAACAAAAGCTCCTCGCAGAGTTCATTAGTAAAAATTTGCTGGTTGGTAGTGAGGAGTGTTTAAATCCAGAGGAAATTCAAGCAAGTAACAGCAAGCGTCTGAAACAACGTCCAACCGTAGAAATAGCCCATGAAATTTTGCTCTCATCTTGGGATGAGTTAAAAGGCTGGCTTGAACAAGCAAAAGAAGCAATTATCTTCGAAAATTCGTTAGATCTTGAGGTAGAACGTTGGCAAAAAGTTCTCTCAAAAGATGAGTCTAGAGCGAAAGATGAACTTTTGAAAGGCACTCGATTGGATCAGGCTGTAGAGTTGAGAAATCAAGGCGCTTTTGAAAATCTTGGTGGCTTAAGACCAGAAGAAAGTGAATTCATTGATGCCAGTGTCAATTGGCAACAGCAACAAGAGCAGCAAAAGAAAAACCGACGACGAAATACCATTGTAAGCCTCGCTACTTTTTCAGTCATTTCTTTGGGGCTGGCCAGCTTTGCAGGAATTCAATTATGGAATGTTAAGGTTGCTAAACAACGCACACAAGAAGAACTTATTCACTCTGCTTGGATAAGCCTTAAGCCATTAAAAAAAAGCTATGAAGAGTGTGGAACTTGGCTCGATTATGGACTGCGCGATCTCTACTGTCAGATCAAGCCCTTTGTTGATTATAGCAAATTAATGGCGATATCTGGCTTACCTATTTTCAAGAAGGGTCCTCATACTAATTTTAGTCTGAACTTTGAGGGTGGCTACGAGTTTGGGCATTACAACCCAGAATTTCTAACATGGATTCAAGAGAAAGTTGTTATTGAACCTGCTGACAGCACATTTAAGCAAAACATCCAACGAGCTTACAATGATAAAATTAAAGTAGTAGCAAGAGCTTTCTACCAAACACATAAAATTTTGTTTGCAACCCGTGAAGGATCTGATGAGTTTAAAACAATCAAGAGTAAATATCAAGATAAAATTGAAAAGCAAACTCTAGAACGTTGTTACCTTGGAGGACCCGAAAAATGTGGTGGTTTGTATCTGCAAGAAAAGTTTAGATGGCTGGGTGACTATTTAGCCAACCAAAATAAAAATATTTCTGAAAGGATTAATGGGGAAGATAATTATTGGTATCTAGCGAATGTATCGGGAGGTTTTTGGGTTCGGCGCTCTATTGATGGAACAGAAAAACAGTTTTTTGATATCTTGACACAACTTCTGGAAATCTATGATTCAGAGTGGCTGAGTGAACAAAATTTGCTGGATACCAATCCATCTCAATTAAAACCGAGGAATATGATTAAAAAGATGACGCATGACGACAAACTCCCAACAAAATAACGAATAGCCATAACCCTGCTGCTCCACCGTCCTCACCTGAGCTTGTAAACCCTTTAAGGAAAAATCAGGATTCCAACCTGCATATAAACCCACCCCCACCGGCACATACCGGGAAGCTGTCGCCAGTCCCGATCCCGAAAGACTTGCCGCCACCTGATTGGGAGTTTTCCGATAGATCTGTAAGACCACCTCATCCACAATCCCTTGACGCACCCAAGCCAACCAATTTTGATTATATTTATTCACCGCAAAAGAGTGAGGATTAGGCGAAAGACTCACCACCAACTTGGGATTAATCGCCTTGACATGATCGTGCAACTTGCGGGTTAAATTCGTTAAAGCCTGACTTTTATTACCAAAAACACGCGGAACTGCCCAATGATCATCTAACTGAATCCCCGCCAAATCTTTTTCTTTTAAAATATCTTCCATATTCCCCAAAAGATAGGCTTGTACCTGCGGATTCGCCGGATCTAACCAGACATTGGTTTCCACCACCGTCTTCCCTGCGGGCGTTTTTAATAGCCAATCCGGATGCTTTTTGGCAATAGGATCCTTAGGGGATAACATCAAACCATACTCAAACCAAGCAAATGGTTTCAAACCCTGCCGTAAAGACTCCTTAACCGCTGCCCTCCAGGGATTGCTCAACGGCGGCACAAACAACCAATTCGTCGGACGTTGGGAAGTCGGATAAAGCGTTCCCCTAAACCCATAAACACTAAAATACACCCGGTCATAACCCGATCGCGAAAGATGATTTAACACCTCATCTAAGGACGTAGTGTGATGTAACAATATCGTGCCAATATTGGTTAACCAAACCCCCTTCATCTGCTCATTTTCCACTGCCTTTCGGGGAGCCGCTCGGTGAGTAACCAACAACAAAAAAGCCACTCCAGCAACAATCCCAAACCTCTTTAGGTACTTGCTAAACTTAACCATGATTCCCGATTAATCCCACCAAGATATTTGATAATAGTATTAAGTAGGGAGGCCAAATTATTTGTAGGATGGGTTAGCGGTAGCGTAACCCATGCAGGCGTTGGGTTTCATGCTTCAACCCAACCTACGTTCATCTTATATTTAATTCCACCCACCCACTTATTTTAGTCCGATTTTTAATATTCAGTTCATCATCAGCAAGACCTATTTAGTTATACTAAATCCGTTTATTAAAAACTGATTATCAGTGAACTGGGGTATCGGGTGTATTAGGCTCCCCTAACACACCCAGAAAAGATTTTAGGGAAAATTAACCGACTACGCAGAGAATATCCGATGCGTGACTAGCGGTATTCACTTTGTCATCCACATGGCTAATTTTGCCTTCTGCATCGATGATATAGGTGACGCGCTTAGAATAGCCACCCCCATCGACGTCATAAGCTTTGGTGATAGCACCATCGGTATCTACGAGCAATTGGAAGGGTAAACCGTATTTTTCTTTAAATTGTGCATGGGAACCTTGGTCATCCCTGCTCACCCCGAAGACTACTATTTCCTTGTCTTGGTATTGTTCGTAGTTATCCCGGAAGCTTTGCGCTTGCTTGGTGCAGCCGGGGGTATCATCTTTGGGATAGAAGTATAAAACTACGACTTTACCTTGAAAATCCGACAGGGAAACGGTTTTTCCAGTATCGTCGGTGGTGGTAAAGTTCGGTGCGATTGTTCCAACGGTTAAAGCCATAACTCCGATTCCTTTACAAAAGTTAATCTATCTTGATCATAAGGGATGAGGGTCAAAAACAGGGAGAGGGGAAAAAGAAGTCAGAGCATTTGTACTAAATTTCCCGATCAGTTTAAATACAGTACAGCTTAGAAGACGAACAACAAACCTCTAGAATTTGTCTTAGGATAATATTTGTCAGCTAAGAGGGGGATAATATGGGGACATTCTGGTTAAAGGTGAGAACTTTTGGGCAAAATATCTTAATTGGTTGGGGTTTAGTGCTATTAATCGGTTTTTATCACAGTATCAGCGCTAAATCTACCTCATTAATGATTGTTTATCCTCCCGATAATCATCAAACCACGGCATCGAGAATCTTTTTTATTGGTTCTGCTCCTCCATCTGGTCAAGTTTTGCTCAATAATCAACCGATTCAACGCAGTGCTAAAGGATATTTTGCCCCTAGTTTTCCCCTAGAAGTTGGCGAAAATAATTTCACTATTCGCTATCAAAACCAAACTATTAATCGTCAAATAATTCGTCTAGATACTCAAGCAGTTATTCCCCAAGAATTAGCTTTTGCTGATAACTCTCTCAGTCCTTCTGTCCATAGGACGAGGTTAGTGGGGGAATGGATTTGTTTTAGTGCGATTGCCACTCCCCAAGCTCAGGTTTCTGTGCAGTTAGGAGATAAAATTCTGCCTCTTTTACCCCAAACTCAAACCACAAAACTGCCTAGTAATGCCGCAGTTTTAACTAATCTCAATCAAGCGGATTCTCAGGATAAAACTGGTTATTATCGAGGTTGTCAGCAGTTTAAGCAAGAGGCTAACTTAGGAAAACCTATTTTTACAGCACAATTAAATAATCGATCGATTAGCCAACAAGGTCAAGGAGAAATTAACATTATTAGCGATCAAAATTTACCAGTGATTGAAATTATAGCTGCCCAAGGGGTAGCGCGCACGGGGCCGGGTAGTGATTATTCCCGTTTAACTCCTTTACCCCAAGGCACGAAAGCGAGAGTCACTGGGAAAGAAGGGGATTGGTTACGGTTAGATTATGGTGGTTGGATTTTAGAGCGAGAAACCCGTTTAATAGTCAATGAAGTCCTAGATAATGCTAATATTCGTGGTCTCTCTTCTCGCAGTATCAATCAAGCAACGGAAATTATTTTTCCCCTCTCCCATCCTGTACCCATCGCCGTGGCACAAGAAGATGATAAATTTATTTTGACCCTTTATAATACCATTGCCCAAACCGATACAATTTTTCTGGGGGATAATCCTTTGGTCAGACGTTTAGATTGGCGACAAATTAACCCGACCACGATAGAATACACTTTTAATCTTAACCAAAAACAACAGTGGGGTTATAGTCTTCGTTACCAGGGGACAAATTTAATCTTAACCCTGCGTCATCCCCCGGAAAAAAGTGATAATTTACAGGGCAAAGTTATTTTATTAGATCCCGGACACGGAGGTAAAGAAACCGGCGCTGTCGGTCCGACGGGTTACACAGAAAAAGAGATTAATTTGGTTATGTCTAAATTAATTAAACGGGAGTTAGAAAAATTGGGGGCAACAGTTTATTTAACCAGAGAAACTGACATCGACTTATCTTTACCGGCACGAGTAGAGATGATTAATAATCTGCAACCAACCCTAGCAATATCGGTTCACTATAATGCTTTACCTGATGATGGAGATGCCTTAAATACTCAAGGAATTGGCATATTTTGGTATCATCCCCAAGCAGCGGATTTATCAGTTTTTCTCCACGATTATTTAACCAAAAATCTTAGTCGTCCTTCCTATGGAGTATTTTGGAATAATTTAGCTTTAACTCGTCCCTATAGTAGTCCTTCATTGTTATTAGAGTTAGGATTTATGAGTAATCCTCAAGAATTTGAATGGATTACCGATACTCAGGCACAAAAACAATTAGCGCAAGTTTTAGCCGCCGGAATTAGCCAATGGTTTCAACAATCTGGGGTAATTGCTTCCAGTTAAGATTTAATGGCAATCCGAGGGAGATAAGCTTAAGTAGCTGGTTATAATTAAATTAAAAATGGATTTTAGGTTCGATCCCCCCCGCCCCCCTTGATAAGGGGGGTGCCGATAGGCGGGGGGATCCCCCTTGATAAGGGGGGTGCCGATAGGCGAGGGGATCCCCCTTGATAAGGGGGGTGCCGATAGGCGGGGGGATCCCCCCTGCCCCCCTTGATAAGGGGGGTGCCGATAGGCGGGGGGATCCCCCCTGCCCCCCTTGATAAGGGGGGTGTCTGACAACTTTTAACGCCTACCTACTTAAATCTTTATGAAAAACCAAGCCTTAGCTGGAAAGCCAGTGATAGGATTTGCTGGAGTTTTTATCTTAATCTGAGGAAATTAAATCAAGTTCATGGAAAAAATGTTACCAGTGAACAGCAATCGGACAAAATAACTGCTAGATTACAAGGTATAGTCCATCACTCTCTGGTAGATATTCAAACAGCGATCGCTCTGTGAGAAAAATCTCTGGATTAGCCAACAACTGAAGATAGTTTACCTGAAAATTTCCCAACAATTCACGCCCTTATAGACAACTTGCTCGCAGCCCCCCTTATTAAGGGGGGATTAAGGGGGGATCAAAACCACCTTATTAAGGGGGGATTAAGGGGGGATCAAAACCACCTTATTAAGGGGGGATTAAGGGGGGATCAAAACCACCTTATTAAGGGGGGATCAAAACCACCTTATTAAGGGGGGATTAAGGGGGGATCAATTGCCCACCTCAAGGTTGGGGTGAGTGAATTAAATTCCACCCTCGTTATTATTCTTCTCTACCCATGACTAACTCTTTATATATCAGCACGACGGCAACGGGAAGCGGTAAAGCGTTAGTAGCTTTAGGAATTATTGACTTAATTCTCCGCAAAACTAATAAAGTTGCTTTTTTCCAGCCAATTGTTCTCGACTGTTCCCAAGGTCATCGGGACGAAGACATTGACTTAATCCTCAATTATTTTAAATTAGAACAAACCTACGAAGAAGCCTTCGGGTTATGTTATGACGAAGTTAAGGATTTATTGGTACAACAAAAATTTGATGAAATCATCGAAAGAATTATCAAAAAGTTTAAAAACTTAGAAAAAAAATATGATTTTATCCTCTGTGAAGGTTCCGATTATCTGCAAGAAAATTCCGCCTTTGAATTTGAACTAAATACAGAAATCGCCAAAAATCTCGGCCATCCCATCTTAATATTAGGTAATGCCCACAATCGCAGTATCGAAGATGCCCTTAGTCCGATCCTGATTTCCTGCGACACCTACCAAGATAAAGGTTGTACGGTGATTGGGATTATTATCAACCAAGCTGAAGAGGAAAAAATAGGGGAATTACGGAAAACCCTGACTAAAATTTTTCCCCCCCAAGAATATGCCCTAGGAGTGATTCCCCACAATGCCAAACTGAGCAGCCCGCGAGTGGCAGAAATCGCCCAACAATTACAGGCAAAAGTTCTCTACGGACAGCAGAGATTAGACAGTTTAGCTAGTAACTTTCTGGTGGTGGCCATGCAGATGCAAAATGCCCTAGAGCGGTTAAAAGAAGATAGTTTAATTATCACTCCTTGGGATCGCGGCGATGTGATTATCGGGATGTTACAGGCCCACCAATCAGCCAATTATCCCCAATTAGCCGGTATAGTCTTAACAGCAGGTCATAACCTCAATCCTTCGATCGCCCGTTTAATTGAAGGTTTGCCCGATCCCTTACCGATTCTCTCCGTCACCACCGATACCTACACCACGGCCGAACGCATCCACCAAGTGCGGACCACCCTGACCTCGACCGACTACGATAAAATTAACCTCAGTCTGCAGCTTTTTCACAGTAACATCAATCTCGATCGCCTAGAAGCGCAAATTCGCACTTTGCGGACCCAGGGGATTACCCCGAAGATGTTCACCTATAATCTCGTACAACAGGCCAAAGCGCAAAAACGGCACATCGTTTTGGCCGAGGGTACTGAACCGCGCATCCTCCAGGCAGCCACAGTTTTAATCGAACAGGATATCGTCGATTTAACCCTCTTGGGACAACCGGACGAGATCGAAATAGTGATTAAAAAACATGGTATCACTCTCGATCTCGATCGCCTGCAAATTATTGACCCCGTGGCTAGTCCCCATTTTGAAAGCTATGTGCAGACCCTCTACGAAGCGAGAAAAGCCAAGGGAATGAATCTCGACATGGCCCGGGATTATGCACAGGATGTCTCCTATTTTGGCACTTTAATGGTGTATCAAGGCGATGCTGATGGTATGGTATCCGGGGCAGTGCATACCACTCAACACACGATTCGGCCTGCACTCCAGATTATCAAAACTAAGCCCGATTGTGCGATCGTCTCCTCGGTCTTTTTTATGTGTCTAGAGGATCGGGTCTTGGTTTATGGGGATTGTGCCGTGAATCCCGACCCTAGCGCCGAGGAATTAGCCGAAATCGCCCTATCTTCTGCCGAAACCGCCCAAAAATTCGGAATCGAACCGCGAATCGCCCTGCTTTCCTATTCTTCGGGTCAATCGGGCCAGGGAGAAGACGTGGAAAAAGTACGACAAGCGACCAAAATCGCTAGGGAAAAACGCCCCGATTTGAAGCTAGAAGGCCCGATTCAGTACGATGCGGCGGTAGATAGGGAAGTAGCCGCCCAAAAAATGCCGGGGTCAGAGGTGGCGGGCCAAGCAACGGTGTTTATTTTTCCTGACCTGAATACAGGTAATAATACTTATAAAGCCGTGCAGCGGGAAACGAAAGCTTTAGCGATTGGTCCAATCCTACAGGGATTAAAAAAACCCGTCAATGATCTCAGTCGCGGTTGTACCGTTCCCGATATTATCAATACGGTGGTGATCACGGCAATTCAATCCCAATCTTTTTGAGTTATCGTCATTTCAGAACAGAGAGAGAGTTTACCAATTTTTACCTTGATCGATATTTCCTAAAAACTAGCAATACTTACAAAAACATTATCGGTATTTTCAAGACTATCTCGCAGCGAAACAGGCAAAATTGGGTCATCCTCAGCTAACCAGATAAAGACATGAGTATCTATTAAAGCACTCCTCATTACCTATAGTCGTCAAAGTCTTCTAAGGGAGCATCAAAGTCATTAGCTAAAGGTAAAACGAAAGTTCCTTTTATTGAACCAGCTAAAGTTCTTTTAACAGTTACGGATTCTTTTACTGCTTGTTTATCTTCTTCTGTTTGGTCAGACTTAGTGAGCAAATATTCGGCATAATGTCAAAGTTCAGTTTTGAGAGCATCGGGCATATTCTCAACTATATTCTTAATCCTGCAATGATTTGGCATTGGGTAAATCTCTAAAAGCAAGCTGTAAAATTTGCTCATAAACAGGCTGGTTTTTCAATGCCTTCAAATCTTTGAGAAATCTTTTTCGATATTGAACCTTCAAGGTAAGTAGCTGGTTATAATTAAATTAAAAATGGATTTTAGGTTCGATCCCCCCTGCCCCCCTTGATCTATCCATTAGTCACATCTTTCTTAACATAAAATTTGACAAAAAGAGAAAAGTGTGCCAGATGGCTCAAGGGGGTTCTATGGGGGAACTAATTTGATGAGATAGTTTCCAAGTCTCGCTGATATCATGTAACCTTCGCA
>NZ_JAPZQM010000678.1:0-13467 GCF_027530565.1 Microcystis sp. LE19-10.1B
TAGGGTTTGCTGAATAAATCTAAAAACCTTGTTGGATAAGACTTTTAGACCTTTTTGAAATCCAAAAGTGCCTGGCATGGGAGTGATCAGGGGGAAATTCAGGTACTTTTTCCCTGAAAATTAGGTAATTGACCCCCTCAAAATCGGTAAAACCCCACACCCCACACCCTACACCCTACACCCTGCTTCTAGGAAAAACTTTTTCAGCAGACCCTACATAGCTGATGGGTGAGAATGGGGTCAAAAAATGCGTGAGTAACCAAAACAAAATCCTTCGACTGTCGTACAGAAATTAATGAAAATTAAAGCGGAAAGACAAGCAAAAAGGCAAAGTTTATGATGTTGCAATATCTGATGGATGACAATATTGACCCATTTTATGTTAAGCAATTACGGAGAAAAAATAGAGATTTAGTGGTTTGGGCAATCGGAGAACCCAATGCACCAGAAAAGGAAACATTAGACCCAGAAATTCTGACCTGGTGTGAGATAAATAATTTTATTCTTAATACAGGTATGAGTATCAGGATAAAAACTAATCAAATCTAAACTAGGCTAATATTCTGGGATATTTCTAGACCATAATAGCCAGAAATTACTGTAATTTGATGGGCGGAGTCGGACTCGAACCGACATGAGGGGCTGCCTCGCCACATTTTGAGTGTGGTGCGTCTACCAATTTCGCCATTCGCCCTTGGCATTAGCTTTATCATTATAACCCATTTTTGGACTCTTTAACAAATTGTGATAATCGGGGGAACTAGCCCAACGATCGATTTCTCGCGCGCGTAGGACGGGGAGGGGATGGGTTAACTGTTGGGTTTGCAAACCCTTTAACATTTCGCCAATTTCCGAGGCGCTGACGGCATCGTAGGACTTGGCCTGATCGATAAAAGCCTCTAAATTTAATAAAGGTGCGAGACTGGGGGAACCTCCGGCTAACTTCATTAACACCGACATGACGATTTTTGGGTCTTGAACTGCCAATAAAGCCGCTCGATCGCAGCTAAACTCGGCGCAGCGCACCCATGCTAACATTCTCTCCTGTAGGGATCGTGCTAACATTGTCCCCCAATTGGGCAGTAATCCCGCCGCTAGGACCATAATATTGGCTAAAGTGAGATAAACGCCGTGTTCACATTTGAGATGACCTAATTCGTGGGCCATTACCGCTTGAATTTCTGCGGGAGTCAGCATTTCGATTAGGGAAGTGTGCATCACCATAAACGGTTTTTTGCCCCGCATGGCGAAGGTATAGGCGTTAGGAACGGGGTTTTGTTGAATGTATAATTGAGGTGGTTCTAAGTCGAGAATTCGGCAAGCTTCTAGGAGGAGATTATGCAGGTCGGGTAATTGTTTTTCCCCCACCAAAACACTAGCAGCAATATTATTTAAGTAAAAGAATTCCTCAGCGACGGAACCTAACAAACTTCTCACGGCTATATCTAACCCAGGCAACTGTTTAAGGGAGTTAGTGGCCTCTAGGTCGATGGGATGCCGAAAATCATTGGCTTTTAAGCCGAGTAATAACTGTTTTGATAATTCCATATTCTTATTCATTTAACCAAGCTTTGACGCGTTCTAAACTTTTCCAATTGGGTTTTCTAGCTAAACCATCGGCGATATTTTCATCCACTTCTTGGCGAACTTCTTTGTTTAAACTAACTAATTGTTGTACCAGTTCGATATGTTCTCTAACTCCGGCGGTTTTGGTTTCCAACATAGCTAAAACCAAATTGATCCGGTTTTGGGGGGAAACTTTATCGAGTTTAACGGCTTTTTGGGCGGCTTTTAGGGCTAATTCCGGTTTATCGGTGAGCATATATAACCAAGCCAAACAGGACCAAACGGCGGCATTTTTCGGACTGCGATCGCTTAATTGTTTAAATTCCGGCAATAAACTGGCGGCGCTTTCTCCCTGTTGGTAGCGTTCTAAACCTTGTTCGAGGGTAAAATTGGCGGTTTCTGTCATTTTCAGTTGCGGGGTTAATCAAGGAGCAAATTTAACGGTTATCGCTGTATTACACGGGGTTAATACAATTCACCTTTATCTAGTATTCTAGCAAAATTTGTCCCCTTGTCAGCAAAATTTTAAAAGACGATGCCGCGTTCTCGCCAGATCATCAATAGGCCACTCATCGAAACGAATAACATCACTGCTTGTTTAAATTGTTGGGGACTCATTTTTTCTAAAACTTTTTGTCCTAACCAATTGCCCGGCCAGGCCGCTAATCCTAATAATAAACCGTAACCGAGAAAGGGCAGATGTAAAACTCCAAAGGCTGCGTAGGCGATTAATTTGGCCACATGAACTACTACCATGTGAACGGATTTCGTTGCCACCATTGGTTCTTTAACTAGCCCATAGTTGATATAAAACAGGTTCATCATCGGGCCGGTACTACCGACTAATCCTGAGAGGAAAGCGTAGATAAATCCCGAGGGCATAAAATACCAAGTTTTAATCTCAAAAAAAGGATTTTCTTCTTGGGGAAATAATTGTTTAAGCGAGGATAAAACCAGAAAAATTCCCAAAACTAGCGGCAACCATTTGAATTGTAAATGGGCAAAGACAAAAGCGCCGAGGGTAGATCCCATAATTGCGCCGGGTAGATACCACACCGTCGAGGGCCAGTCAATGGCCCGCCAATACATTCCCATGCGTTGGACGTTACCGATTAGCATCCCCGTGGTCAAAACCGGAGGAATGACGGCAGCATCGAGAAACCAACCTAAAACGGGGAGTAGAATCAGGGGGCTGCCCCCACCAGCAAGGGTGCTAAAAAACCAAGCTAGACTACCTGCCAACATCAAGGTAACAATGATCATCGAGTTGTAAAGTTAATTCACAAAGAGTTACTTAATCTATTATGATATCCTCTTTGGGGTCTTCATCGGTATAATGCCATTCCACATTGGGCATAGCCTCGAAAGCTTGCCGGACGTAATCTTCCCAGAGTTTCCGCATTTTGGCTAGGTAGGGATCTCCTAGGCGCAATTGTAACTTATGACGTAGGCTTAGGCTATTAGCTTCATACATACTCAAATAGATAGGCGGTCCGACGGAAATATTCGATTTCATGGTCGAATCGATGGAAAGTAAGGCACATTTGGCCATTTCCTCTAGGGGTGTATCATAGGTAATGGTGCGATCAAGAATCGGTTTACCGTATTTAGTTTCACCTATCTGTAAAAAGGGCGTTTCTTTGGTGGCTTGAATATGATTTCCTTGGGGATAAATCAGGAATAATTGCTGGTCTTCTCCTTTAATTTGTCCCCCAAGAATAAAGTTACATTTAAAATCAATATTATCTTTTTCTAGCCAAGTTCTTTCCCTAGCTTGTACTTGACGACTTTTATCACCGATATAGTGGGCGATATCGTAGAGATGATTCAGAGAATGGAGATTTTTATCCTCTTGATTGTGCAGGTCTCTTTTTAGTTCGTGAATCACTCCTTGGCTAATCGATAAATTGCCGGATGTGCAGACCATAATTACCCTTTCTCCCGACACCGAAAAATCAAATAATTTCCGATAGGCCGAGATATAATCGACTCCCGCATTTGTACGAGAATCCGCCCCCATAACAATGCCAAAACGATTGATAATTCCTAAACAGTAAGTCATTATAAATTATGAATTATGAATTATGAATTGGGAAGTGGGGAGATGAGAGTGCCAGAGTTGGGATAAAAAAGCTAAATTCTGACGACCAACGACTGATAACTGATAACTGAATTAAGCCATAACCATACCACCATCGACGTTAAAGACTTGACCGGTGATATAAATAGCGGCGGGATCGGCGGCTAAAAAACGCACCATTCCGGCTACTTCTTCCGGTTTTCCATAACGGGAGAGGGGGATATATTTGAGAATTTCATCTGCTTTGAGGTCATGAGTCATATCGGTTTCAATAAAGCCGGGGGCCACGGCATTAACAGTAATGCCTCGACTGGAAAATTCTTTGGCTAAAGTTTTTGTTAAACCGATAACACCAGCTTTAGCGGCACTGTAATTAGATTGACCCGGATTACCCATCAAACCGGATACGGAAGTGATGTTAATTATGCGGCCGCTTTTCTGTTTTAACATCAATTTACTGACGGCGCGAGTGCAGAGAAAAACCCCGGTTAAATTGAGATCGATGACCGCTTGCCAGTCTTCTAATTTCATTCTTAACATTAGGGTATCCCGGGTAATACCGGCATTATTAACTAAGACATCAATATGACCGAATTTTTGCTTGGTACTGTCCACTAAATTATCCACTTCTTCGCTTTTAGCCACATCTGCTTGTAGAGCTATTGCCTTTCCCCCGGCCGCGGTAATTTCTTCGACAACGGCATCGGCAGCACTGCTAGATTTAGCATAGTTCACCACTACAGTAGCACCCTGGCTGGCTAATTCCAAGGCGATCGCTTTACCGATCCCTCGCGAGGCCCCGGTTACTATGGCTACTTTGTCTTGTAAATGCTGGCATTCTGCGGGTAATAGTTTCATAATTTTCTGCATTCCCCAAATAATCGTCAAATCTCAAGAGAAAACTTTGTACTGATAACTTTGCTCAAAACAATTCATTATCTCACAAGCGGGTTAATTTGACCGCAGCCATCCTCAAGTGCGATCGCTCTGTCCCCACTTTCCTGTATAGTATCAGGGAGAATTGGCCGCCACTAATTGATCGAGTTGTTGCTGCATCAAATAACAGACTTTCTCATAACATTCGCGTACATAACGGCGGTCCCGGGCTGCTTTTTTGCCGTAACGTTCAAAAATAATTGGGGGACAAACCCGCGTCTGTATCGATACGGGTAAGGGAATATTCGGCAAGGGACCGATAGCTAGTCCCCAGGGTAAACCGAAATAGATGGGACAGGTCCCGGGGTCAATACCGAAAGGCCAAGGCATACCCTGTTTATGCAATTCTTTTAATTGAGGATAAATATCTTCGAGGACAAACAGAGTCGAGTGAGCGCCGTGGGAAATGGCGGGAATAATCGGCACTTCGTACTGTAAAGCTAGTTTAACAAAAGCTTGATTACCGGCAAAATAAATTTTATTTCTTAAACTGTGGGGACGGAAAACATCCGCAGCACCTCCCGGATAAATGAGGACACTAGCGCCACTATTTAAAGCAGCGATCGCCATTTTGGGATGGGCATGAACGGCCCCCATTTGGGCTGCTAGACTAGCTTGGGGTGGAAAAAATCGCCAGACTCGCGAATCCATCAAACCATAGACTAAGCGATCGCTGCCAAAGCGTTGAAACCAATCATACATCATCATAAACATATCGGGAGCCGCTAAACCGCCGTTGTGGGAGCCGATGAATAATACCTGTCCTGAGGGGGGAATATTTTCCCAACCATCGGTTTTAACCCGAAAATAATGGTGATAAAACCAATCCAGAAGGGGGACAAATTTTTCGATCACTTGCGGATCCCGATCCTCTAATGACCAACCGGTGAGGGTATCAACAGGGGCCTTGGCTGCTTGTAGGGATAATTCGGCAAAAGTGGCCGTAGATGAGACAAAAGAGCTAAAAATCTGCATTGATGCCAAGTTGATAATTTAATCGCACCTTATTATCGCAAATTTCGGTTAAAAAACCCATCGTTTTAGAACGGCTTTCCTCGATAATTCTATCATTTTTAATGTCTAATCTTCACAGTGGAACCAATTTTTATCTAATAATTGCTCTAAACTGTAAGGGCATTCTGAGGGAAAATCGCTAGAAAACCCAGTTTTTTGTTGAACATAATCGAAAGCATCCTGATAGATTATCGGTAATTCCTCGGCTAAATAATTCTGTAAATTTGTCGTTAAACATTTTCTTAATTGCGTGCGAAAACTGATAATTTCCGCTCGCCAATGATTCCCATTTATTTCTGCTTCTGTTGTCCAATATTGTAAAAGTAATAAATGCCTGATCACTTGTTCAAGTAAGCTACTGACTCGGTTTTTATCTCTTTTACTCAAGCTTTCTAATTCCTCAATTAAATGGATTACATCTAATTCATCTAAGCGATTTTCCTTGAGGATTTTTATTGTTTCCTCTAACCAAAGATGTTGATCAATTTCGTAAAGTAGGGGTAGGGTTTCTCCTCCCTCTACTTGCCAGGGATTCTGATTTAAAGTTTTCATTGGGTTGTTGGCGGTTTTTAATAGGAAATAAGCACCCTCATATATATATTAGGCCACTTTCTCCTAATTTTGATATTGACACGGGAAAAATCACCGCCCCGCTAATTCTCGTTTATAGGATCATTGGTGCATAGCCAATTTTGTAGGGTGCGTTAACGTAGTGTAACGCACGTCTTTACTGACTCAAGCCAATTTTGTAGGGTGCGTTAACGTAGTGTAACGCACGTCTTTACTGACTCAAGCTGTTAAAATATGTCGGATGAATTAAAGATTGGGTTTAATTTATAACTCTACCCAATTCTCTAAACTTAATCCTTCAACCCTCAATAAATCACCGTCATTAGAAACAACAATTAAACTTTTAACTATAGCAGTAGCAGCAATTAAAATATCTTCTGTTTGTATGGGTAATCCTCTTAATCTAAGATGAGCATGAATTTCGGCTGCTTTTTATAAAATAGCTAAATCATCTAATAAAATAATTTGATAATCCTGACAAAGTTGGTTAAATCTTTCTCTTTGTTTAGGTGCAGCAACTGCCAAAAATCCCCTCTTAATTTCAAAATAAGTAATGCAACTGATAAAGATACTTTTTCTTTGAGCTTTGACATCTTCAATTTTTTGATAAATTTCAAGATTACGCTTAATGATCAAAGAGACGATATTAGTATCTAACAAATAACTCATAATTACCTATTTACGCTTAATTGCTTCATCGAAAATAGCCATTTGTTCAGGAGTAAAATCGCCGCCAATTTTTGACAGGATTTCTGTGGACATAATCAAGCTACAATGCTCTTTCAGTTCTGCCTCTGACATAGTGTTAAACTCCTCAAAAGGTAAATTTTTTTCAAATAATTCAACCAAATGTTTCACTATTTCTGAATAATTAAGTTCCTCTTTAAAGAAAGGACGGTCTTCCATTAAAATAGAAACAACTTGCTCAATTCTCTTAATCATCGATTTTTGTCTGACATCAGTTGATAACATATTTATGCCGCCAGTAAATTTTCAATAATATTTATCAACTGCCAATATATCAAGTTTCTCGTGGTTATGCAACATCGTGAGTTCGATCTCGAAGAGAAGAGAGCGGCATAACGGTGTCTTGAGTGGGATGTATGGCCATTCTCATCGGATGGTAGTTTCTGTCATGTCCGACCTGTTTGGGGTGAAGATGTCTTTATGGTTAAAAGACCGCAGGGGACGCACCTTGTCAGATGAGGACATATTACACTATCCTTATGATAGTAGTAACCTTAGCCGAAACCATGAAAACAATTAGTTTTAAAACCCGTGTAGGAGAAGATGGAACATTACAAATATCTTTACCGCCTGAACTTAAAAACACAGATTTAGAAGTCACCTTAGTTTATCAGCCAATATCTCTAAAAGAACAAGAAGAAAAAACTACATTTAGCCAATGGCAAGAAGGCTTTTTTGAAGAAGTAATTGGCGGTTGGGAAGGTGAATTATTAGTAAGAGAAAAACAGCCAGATTATGAGGAAAGAGTGCTCAAGAATGATTAAGGACAAAAATCAGCAAACCTATAGAGACCCTAGTATTGTCGGTTATTATGCCCAATTAACCGCGCTACAGCCAGCAGAAAAGACAATTTTAACTCTGCTGCAAGAGCGTTTATCGACGATGAAAATGCTTGATTTAGGGGTAGGTGCGGGACGGACTACGAAGTATTTTGCCCCTCTTGTGGGAGAATATATCGGTGTTGATTATTCTACGGAAATGATCGCCGCTTGTCGTCAAAAATTCCCCCATTTAGTCTGGCAAGTGGCCGATGCTAGAAATCTAGAACAATTTGCCGATAATTATTTTGATTTTATTCTCTTTAGTTTTAATGGCATTGATTATATTTCCCCTGCTGACCGTTTTCTAGTTTTAGAGGAAATTAGCCGCATCGGTAAAGCGGGTGGTTATTTTTGCTTTTCTAGTCATAATCTTCAGGGAATTATCCCAGAATTCGATTGGAAAAAAAAGATTAGTTTGAATCCTTTTAGTAGCTATGTCAATTTAGTCATCTGGGCGATTTTGCGGGCCTGTAATCCCTCTCTTAGCTACCAACAGTTATTGACTGCTGACTATGCAATTATTCGGGATGAACCCCATAATTTTCGTCTGCGAAATTATTACGCCACCCCCAAAGAACAATTAAGACAGTTAAGGTCTTACTTTCAAGAGATTAAAATTTATTCTGGGAAAACCGGTCAGGAAATTAAGAGCGAACAAGAGTTAAATACTAATCTTGATCATTGGCTTTATTATCTCTGTGTTCTTCCCTAATATTATCCCGCTTTTTTGGGGGATATTGAAGTAATGCTTGGGCAAGATAATGACCGGTGTAGGATTTTTCACATTTAGCCACGGTTTCCGGTGTTCCCACCGCGATTAATTCTCCTCCCTTGTCCCCTCCTTCCGGTCCCAAATCAATAATCCAATCGCTACAGCGAATCACGTCGAGATTATGTTCGATGACGATAATCGAATTACCTTTATCGACCAATCTTTGTAACACATCTAAGAGATGATGCACATCATAAAAAGATAACCCCGTAGTCGGTTCATCGATCAAATATAGGGTTTTTCCCGTGGCCCGTCGGGATAATTCGGCCGCTAATTTCACCCTTTGCGCTTCCCCACCGGATAAAGTGGGGGCGCTTTGACCGAGTTTACAGTATCCTAAACCCACATCCACGAGAGTTTGTAATCTGGTGGTGGCCCGGGGGACATTTTCAAAGACCTTTAATGCTTCCTCGATCGTCATATCTAAGACATCGGCGATCGAATAACCTTTATACTTAACCTGTAGGGTTTCCCGATTATAACGCGCCCCTTTACACACATCACACTGCACATAGACATCGGGGAGAAAATTCATCTCGATGACGTTTACTCCTTGGCCTAGGCAAGCTTCACAGCGTCCTCCTTTAACATTAAAAGAAAACTGCCCCGCTTTGTAACCTCTAGCTTTTGCTTCGATGGTTTCGGTGAAAATCTCGCGAATAATGTCAAAAACCCCCGTATAGGTGGCAGGATTTGACCGAGGAGTGCGTCCTATCGGTGATTGGTCGATGACAATTACTTTATCAACCGCGTCCAATCCTTCCACTTTCTCTAACTCTTTGGGGAAGGGAGTTAAACGGGTTAAATGATGTTGTAAAGCTGGATATAATAACTCATTAATTAGGGTAGATTTGCCCGAACCAGATACCCCCGTAATCGAGACTAATTTTCCTAAAGGAATCGTTACATCAATATTTCTTAGGTTATTTTGATGGCAATTTTTTAAGACTAAAGCATTACCATTCCCTTCCCTTCTTTGGGGGGGAGTTTCAATAACTTTGCGGCCCGATAAGTAGGCCCCTGTTATCGATTTTTTGGACTTTAAAAGGGTTTTAAAACTGCCTTGACAGATGATTTCTCCGCCATGAATCCCCGCTTTCGGACCGATATCGACCACATAATCGGCTGCCCGAATCGTTTCTTCATCGTGTTCGACGACAATTAAAGTATTACCTAAATCTCGCAATCTTTGCAGGGTTTCTAACAGTTTACTATTATCTCTTTGGTGTAATCCAATGCTAGGTTCATCGAGAACGTATAATACTCCCGTTAATCCCGAACCGATTTGAGTAGCTAATCTAATTCGTTGGGATTCTCCCCCGGATAAAGTCATCGCCGGTCGATCGAGGGTAAGATAATCTAATCCCACATCGATTAAAAATTGTAGTCTCGCTTTGATTTCTTTGAGGGCTAATTCCCCAATTAATGCTTGTCTTGGGGTTAAATGACAATCATTAATTCTCTGCAAACAATCCCGAATGGTAACTCCGGTAAAATCCGTGATCGTATATTGTCCTAAACGTACCGATAAAGCTTCCGGTTTTAATCTTTTTCCGTGACAAACTTCGCAGGTTTGGTTAACAATATATTTCTCTAGTCTTTGTTTAATAACTTCCGAGGTGGTTTCTTGATAATTCCTATCTAAGATATTGATAACTCCCGCAAATTCTCGATAGTAACCGCGACCAGTATCATAACGGTAATCATCTTCAAAATAGATCGGTTCTTTACTCCCATAGAGAATGATATCTTGCTGGGTTTTTGTTAGTTTCTGCCAAGGGGTTTGAATTTCAAAACCTAAAGCTTGCCCTAAACCGTAGAGGAGAGAAAGATAGTAGGAGTTATCCTTATCTGACCAGGGGGCAATAGCCGAATAAACCGGTTGTTTCGGGTCTGGAATGACTAAATCTGCCGAAAATTTCCGTAAACTGCCCAATCCGTGACAGTTGGGACAAGCACCATAGGGAGAATTAAAAGAGAATAAACGGGGGGATAACTCTTCCATAACTGCCCCGTGTTCGGGACAGGCAAATTTTTCGGAAAAGATAATTTCTTTGGTAACTTCGGGATTATCTTCGTTATTCTCATCGAGAATTTCCACAATCGCTACACCATCGGAATGCTTTAAACAAGTGGTTAAAGAATCCACTAATCTTTCCTGTAAACCCTCTTTTTTGATCAGGCGATCGATAACAATTTCAAGATCATGAAGATGTTTTTTATCTAACTCGATGCCCTCGGATAATTCTACTACCTTGCCGTCAATCCGCACCCGGGCAAAGCCTTGGGAGGCCAAACTAGAGATTAATTGCTTATGGGTGCCTTTTTTGCCGCGAATTACTGGCGCTAAGATTTGAAATCGGGTTTTATCGGCTAATTCCATCACTCGATCGCACATTTGATCGATGGTTTGGGGGGCAATATTGCGATCGCAATGGGGACAATGGGGTTCACCGGCACGACCGAACAATAAACGCAAGTAATCGTAAATTTCCGTTACAGTTCCCACACTAGAACGGGGATTGTGGGAAGTGGATTTTTGGTCAATGGAAATAGCCGGACTTAAACCCTCGATCGCATCCACATCGGGTTTATCCAATTGTCCTAAAAATTGGCGCGCATAGGCGCTGAGGGACTCCACATAGCGGCGCTGTCCCTCGGCAAAAATAGTGTCGAAAGCGAGGGAAGATTTGCCCGATCCCGACACTCCCGTAAAAACAATCAACTGATTGCGGGGTAATTCGAGATCAACATTTTTGAGATTGTGTTGTCGGGCGCCACGGATACGGATCGAGTCAGTTTGAGCCATCGGATGGTGCCAAGTAGTCCTTAACAATAATAGCTTTGACGAATGGGTTTCAGCTACTAGAAAACCAGTCTTCTATCATATCAAAAGATTCTCGGGGTTAAACCGCTCTTTCGAGAAACTCGCGCATATCTTGATCGGCCGCAGGGCAACAGCCATGACTCGCTTCTTCTTCTAAATGGGCTAAAACTGGGCAATTAATCCGATAATCTGGTTCTTTTGACCGTTCTAGCCGCAATTCGTACACTTGTTTTTCCAGTTGTTCGATGCGGTCCACCAAGGCGCGAATAGCCACCGCTTCCGAGTCGGGTAAATCACCGTGTTCGAGGGGTTGCACCCGCGTCCCAGCGCGATAGATTAAACGACCGGGTACACCAACAACGGTACAATCGGCGGGAATATCGCGTAGGACCACAGAACCAGCACCGACGCGAACGTTATTACCCAGATAAATATTACCTAAAACCTTGGCCCCAGCGCCGACGACCACATTTTCCCCTAGAGTCGGGTGACGTTTACCGCTTTCTTTCCCCGTCCCTCCTAAAGTAACTCCCTGATAGATGAGGGCATAATCACCGATAATGGCGGTTTCTCCGATGACAACTCCCATGCCATGGTCGATAAAAACACCCTGACCAATTTGGGCGCCGGGGTGAATTTCGATACCAGTCAGAAAACGGGCAAGATGGGAAATTAAACGGGGAATAAAGGGAATCCCGATCTGATATAGCCAATGGGCGAAGCGATGGCACAGTAAAGCCTGTAATCCAGGATAACAAAACAGTACCTCTAACCAGTTGCGGGCAGCGGGGTCACGTTCAAAAATGATCTTGAAATCGGCTAGGAGAATAGATAACACGAGTCTTGATTCCATATTGATCGAGCTTATACTAAACCATGTTATCACTCCGGTAAATGAGCCGTTCAACTAAAAAGCGATCGAGGAACTCCTTCTCCTAGTTCGCTTTTACTGACCTTGGCCAAATTTTGAAGATATCCTTAATTTCTCTCTTGTTTAATCTTCCTTTAACTTGGGGCTGAAAAAATGCAATTGTTTAGCCTTTTTTTGCAGGTTTTCAGCTAAAAATATGATTCATCCTATCTATCGTCACCATTGGCAATTTTTATTAACCTTGCTGTCAATTGCTGGCAGTATCAATATTGTTACCGAATCTGCCTCAGCTTTAAATATCACCCGATTGAGCAGTCTTGGCAATAGTACAACTGCTGCTAATAACTTCGGGGCAGAAATCCCCGCTTATGACCCAGCTAGTCGAAAATTATTCGTGACCGGTCCCAATAATCGTCTAGATATTGCCGATATCAGCAATCCCGCTAGTCCAATTCCCTTACCCTCGATCGATCTTAGTCCCTACGGTGCAGGGGTTAACAGCGTTGCCATCAAAAATGGTATCGTGGCCGTGGCCATGGAAGCTAGTCAGATTACCAATAACGGCAGTGTGGTCTTTTTCAATACTAATGGTGTCTTTCAGAGTCAGGTTACTGTGGGTGCTTTACCAGATATGTTAACCTTTACTCCTGACGGTAATCGGGTTTTGGTCGCTAACGAAGGGGAAGCAAGAGGGGCGATCGATCCCAATGGTTCCGTTAGTATTATTGACCTTAGCACTGGTGTTCTCAATGCCACGGTCAACACTGCTACCTTTACCCGTTTTAATGGTCAAGAGAACACTTTAAGAAATCAGGGAGTCCGCATTTTCCCCGGTCAAACGGTTTCCCAAGATGTGGAACCAGAATACATCACCGTTTCCGACGATGGAACCACTGCATGGGTGTCTCTACAGGAAAATAATGCTGTTGCCGTAGTCGATGTTGCTAACGCTCAAGTCACCAGTATTGTACCCCTAGGAGCCAAAAATTTTAACGCACCAGGTAATGGTTTGGACCCTAGCGATCGAGATGGAGGGGTAAATATTAATAATTGGCCGGTTTTTGGCTTATACCAACCGGATACGATCGCCACCGTTACCATCGCCGGACAAACCTATTTAATTAGGGTCTGCTGAAAAAGTTTTTCCTAGGGGCAGGGTGTAGGGTGTGGGGTGTGGGGTGTGGGGTTTTACCCATTTTCATCGGGTAAATTACCTAATTTTCAGGGAAAAAGTCCCGGAATTTTCCCCCCGACCACTCCCAT
>NZ_JAPZQM010000410.1:0-2646 GCF_027530565.1 Microcystis sp. LE19-10.1B
AACCCTTATAGAGAAAGGCATTTAGCGATTTTTGTCAATTGTTTTTATCTAGAGCGAACTAATCAATTAAGTCTCTTGCCAGATAAGGATTTAGTCGATTTATGCCCCCCTATCGAACCATAACAAGTAACGAAGAGCCCAGTTTTCTAGGAAATCACAGCGAAGAATAACAGAATTATATAATTTGAAATTCATCCTGTTTAAGATTTTGAATTGATTCAATCTTGGAAACTTCTACAGCGATAACTGTATAGGCTTTTCCCTGATTATTTAACACTTCTAAAACATAGCCATCCTCTTGGCCTTCGGGTCGAGGACAATAATCCACGATAATCGCGTGAGTGCCACGAGACAAATTAGATTCTGGCAAATCTTCGGTTAATTGAACTTCGGAAAACATATCAAATTTCATAGTCTAACTCTTTTAATCTGGTAATAAAGTCACAAATCTTGTTTCTTTCGTAAGTGAGTCGATAATCCAATAGGTAGAGACTCGTAAGTTTATCCCGTTGACCCCTTGTAAAAGTCCTTTAATTTCATAAATATCACCGAACTTTGTTGGTTTATTTAAGGTGGCTTCGTTGAGAAGAATACGTCTTAAATCTTGTTCCAATACCTGCCAGTTGTCTAAATTATATCCTGCTTGTGCCAGAAAGCCTGATTTATCATCTTTGGGTTGTAAAACTAGCAAATACTGGGTTAATTTAGCTGGTGGGATTGTCGCATTGGGATTTAAATAAGGCATTTATATTGTAATTTAGCCAACTTCTTTATAGACTTCTATAAAATAGATTTTACAGTATATACGGGCAGTATTGCCAGTCTTTTTCTTGGTCTAGGATTTGATCATTTTCAACTTCTTCGATGAGTTTTCCCAGTCCGTAATCCTCAAGGATTTCTTCGATTTTTTCAAATTCAGCAATGGGAATCTGAACGGCAATCGGCTTTTGATCCTTGTCTAATACATAGCTTTTGCTAATTTCTAGCATTTGTAGTTCCTCTAAAAGTTCTCTAGATTATTATTGATAAATCAAGTAAAACCTCACTCATGATTGTCGAGTTTGCTCTCTAGGGATTCTAGATCTGATAACTGCGGTGGATGATTAGCATTCCATGGGAGAGCTTGATCTAATTTTTCTCGAAAAGGCGATCAATTTATCCAGTCTTCGTTGCCGGGAGAGCGATCGAGTAAATTTTGATAAAACTCATTCCACAGTTGACCCCATTCTTTTAGATCGATAAAAACTGCTGTTTTTTCTCCTGTTTCATCGACAATATACTGAATACCTTTCATGATTTAAATTGTTGTGAGATGGATATTAATTAATAACTATATTTTAATCGATGCACGAGAAGATATGGATTTTGCAAGTTCTTGTCTAGCATCTTCCGATAGAGAACAACCAAAATCTAGAATCTCGATTAAAACTAACTGATCGTCCTCGGAATAATGTAATATTGTTTTCCCTTCCTCCTCTGCGTAAGCAATTGGATTATTGTTTAACTCAATTAATAAAGCATCCACATCTGGGCTATAGTGTATCTTGTTCACCAAATTCCTCTAATTGTTATCGCTTTAACTCTTGTGTCGGCAATGAATTGGCAATTAATCAGAATTAATCTAAATTGTTTCGCTCAAGCCAACCTAAGAGGCTGTTGTGTTGGCGTTGAAAGCTTTGCCGTGTTCTTCTCGAATTTTATGAATTTCTTCAGCATACTTGAGAGTAAACCCGTAGGATTCCGCAGCCTTTTCCGCAGCAATGCGAGACTTAACTAAATAGTCATGGATAGACGTGCATTCCTCCGATAATCTTGTTTGAGTTTTATCTTTTTCTTGCAAAATCTCTGAGTGGATCATAAGTTATTCTCCTCTTTGAATAGTTCAAGTGGTGTGACAATTTCAGGTGTTGACAAACCAAGGCGGGCATTGATAACGCGAATATGCTTCCGTTTGTTAGCATTCGCTAGGTGGTTGCAATTCCAAGTAACGAGATATTGAATGTCGAAATAGCTGGCATAGGCAAGATGTAGAGCGTCGCCCACAAGAGACCTTGGCATGACATAGTTGGCAAGATAAAACTCGACAACTTGTTCAAGAGCAGAAGTCGGCGGTAGTAAAGGAATCCTCGAAACCAAATGAATAATTTCAGCTTTACGCGGATAGTTTCCGTTGGTTAGTTCTTGAAGCACGGCATCCGAAATATATAAATCATAATAACTGGACATCTCCGACCACCACTTCCTTGTGATTTCGGTAAAAGTTTTTAGAGCTTCACGCTCATCAAAGTAATAACTCGGAACCGTGGAATCCAAGTACACTTTTTCTTTCATGATCATAACTGATCGACAAGACTAAATTAAAGCCTGAAGCAGCGGTATGGTAGCCCCCTCTATTCTACTATCCTATCTCTGTAACGAAGTTGTTGCACTGTCATGCTTGACCTCGATCATTTCTCAGAGCGATCGCACTTGATCCCATTGAAACTTCTCCATTTTATCCCAAACATTAGAACTCTTGCAAATTAATTATATGTTATAATCATGGGTTAACTAATTTTCCCCAAAAAATTAGTTAACCAGTACATTTGTCCTGAATGAAAACTTGAAGTTTAACTTTTAACTCAAAACTCTTTAGATATGCTTTAA
>NZ_JAPZQM010000482.1:0-2121 GCF_027530565.1 Microcystis sp. LE19-10.1B
ACCTTTATAGAGACAGACATTGCCGCAATTTTTGTCAATTGTTTGCGATCTGGAGCGAACTAATCAATTAAATCTCTTGCCAGATAAGGATTGAGTCGATTTATGCCCCCCTATCGAACCATAACAAGTCCCGAAGAGCCAGAATCATAGTCCATCACACAATCACAAAAATCATAGTTAAGACGATGATTAGACTCATGATTGAATGAGCGACTATGATTAGGTTATCTTTGACAATCATCAGTATTTATTGTCTTATATCACATCATGGTGTCGCTCTCTCGAAAAGAATCATAGTCCATCACACAATCACAAAAATCATAGTTAAGACGATGATTAGAATGAGCGACTATGATTAGGTTATCTTTGACAATCATGAGTATTTATTGTCTTATATCACATCATGGTGTCGCTCTCTCGAAAAGAATCATAGTCCATCACACAATCACAAAAATCATAGTTAAGACGATGAATGAACAACGCGCCCAAGCTTATGTTAATTTAATAGAACAGTTGCTCGCTTGTGCTGATGGTGAGGAACCCAATATCCTGCAAGCTAATCAGGAATTGATTGACCCCGAATTTTTGCAGATGATGGAAAACTATGCAACAGGGTTAGAATAATAAGGATACAATAACCATGCAGATTGATTTAACACAACACTTTGGGCAATATCTCAATCCTCAAGCGAGAAATATAGAAGAATATAAGGCGTTTTTAACTGTTGGGGACATTGACAACAGGCCAAGGTGTTGTTAGTATATCCAACATGAAGGCTACCGCGCTCATTCGTCGTCGCGTCATCTTGGCCCCAGACGCATTCGCAGAAGTCACTGTCTGGCGTGTTCCCCAACCAGTTCTGCCATCGGAGCATCCTTACAAATATCGTCTCGCTTACATAGTCAACGGCAAATGTGTGTTGCGATATGATAACGAACGCGGTAAAGGCGATCACCGTCATTTCGATGGTGTGGAGTCTCTTTATGCTTTCTCTTCGCCAGACCAATTGATGGCCGACTTCAACTCTGACATTTTGAGGTGGAATTATGAACACGGTCGTTCTTGAAGTTCGCTCCTTGACTGACACCCTTGCCGATGCCGTTCAAGCGATGAAAACTGGTCGAGCAGAAAAAGAAGTTCGTATCAGTTTTGCTACCCCCGAACTTCTCTGGAAAGTTCTGACTGCCAAGCGGTGGGAACTCCTCAAAGCTATGTGCGGTGCTGGCCCCATTTCTATCCGTGAGGCGGCGAGGCGAGTACATCGGGATGTTAAAGCAGTACATGGAGATATTACGGCACTTTTAAATGTCGGTATTCTGAGCCGTGTAGCAGATGGGAGCGTAGAGTTCCCGTTTGAAGCGATCAAGGTTGAATTCATGTTGCAAGCCGTTTGATCGCCGGATTAGTAGCGATCGCGAATAAAGAGGACACATGAACCAAAAGTATTATCATTCTCAAAGGTAAGTAGGGAGGCGTTAAAAGTTGTCAGACACCCCCCTTATCAAGGGGGGATTAAGGGGGGATCGGCACCCCCCTTATCAAGGGGGGCAGGGGGGATCGAACCTAAAATCCATTTTTAATTTAATTATAACCAGCTATAAAATAGTGATAGTCGTGCCTATATTCCGATAATTATTAGGAGAATCATCAGATGTCAGTTACTATTGAACAAGATCTTAAAGAAGTTTTAGGTGAAATTAATCAGAAACTAGAAAATATTAATAGTCGCCTCACTAATTTAGAGGTTGGACAAGCTAGATTAGAAGAAAAGGTCGATGCTTTAGACAAGGATATTGAGAGGGTGAAAGAAGATACCAAAGAATTGAAAGGCTCTCAAAAGGCCCAGATTTGGACGTTAATCGGAATTTTGGGAACGGCTTTACTAGGAACGGTCATTCGCTACATTATTATTCCTTTTCCTCCTCAATCGTAAATATAATTATAACAATCACAGTACAGACAATGAATGAACAACGCGCCGGGAGCATCTCACTTATGCAATGAGTATTAATACTTATAGCAGTCAAAAACTAGAAAATCTTCAACTTGATCACAAAGAGAAATGAGATTATAATAGTTATAACTTACAATTCAGAATAGCTCTCGATGGGAGGAATAAT
>NZ_JAPZQM010000704.1:0-19524 GCF_027530565.1 Microcystis sp. LE19-10.1B
GTTGGGTAAGTTAACTGACCGACCAACATTACGCTGGATATTTCAGAACTTTCAAGGGATTCATCTCCTACGTATTCAAGACAATCAAAAGATTAGCAACTTAACGGATGAGAGGCGCAACATTTTGAGATTTTTTCCCAAACCTTGCCAGGAATATTATCTCTTATCTTGACCAGATGGATTGACTTCCAGGGGTGACAAAACAAAGCGAGCAACTGGAACATCTCCCCCTAGATGTTAAGTCTGATTGCCCAGTCATTCTCAACAAGCACTGTTTATTGAGAATGACCGGGGGAACCCTGAAATTTTCGGCTTAGTTGGTGGCAGCTTGCCGCCAACTCACTCCTCTAGATAAGTATTTTGACTCACGCCCCTTCCTCTTTTGAGACGTTGTGACACTTAGGGTGCGGAATGTGGGATCTAATGTTCAAAATTCGTGCGTTACGCTGACGCTAACACACCCTACTGGATTGTTTCAGTGCGATGCCGAAGGCACTGCATAGCAGTACGCTATCGCTGTAGGGTGCGTTCCTTAATGCAAGTCCTACTGCTCCACCAATAGATTTTGGGGAACGCACCCTGCACATTGATTGAAGCTGTGAGTCTAAGTGGGATGACGAAGGCACTGCCTAGCAGTACGCCGATCTGGTCGCGCAAGGGGCGGACTATAATGAACGGTGAACCTGATTGGTCAGAAAAAATTGACCAATATTTGTCTGGTGAAACCATTGACCATTAAGTGGATTCTAAGGAGCTAAGGGAATGACCTGGACGGCAAACCAACAAGCGAAAATTATCCGTACAGAGCGTGGGCTAACGATTGCTGGCACACGCACTAGCCTCTATGATGTGATCGATCTCCTAAAAGCTGATTATCCTGCTAAACTGATTCGCGACACATTTAACCTCACGGACGCGCAAATTGACGCAGCTTTGTCCTACATTACGGCAAACCAAGCTCAGGTCGAGGTTGAATATCAAGAGGTTCTTCAAAATAGAGAAGAAATTCGTCAGTACTGGGAAGATCGTAACCGCGAACGCTTTGCTCGAATTGCAGCAATGCCACATAAACCAGGGCAAGAAGCGTTTTGGGCAAAGCTTGAGGAGCAGAGAGCGAGACGTGCCGCACAAAAACAATGACTTTCTTAGTTGACTACAACCTCGACGGTTATGCGCTGATTTTTCTTGGTATATTGGCAAAACGTGGTTGGCTTGAGTTTCAGTCTGTCCAATTTGTCACCTTTAGAGAGGTTGGATTGTCGATGGAAAGTAGCGATCGCGTAGTCTGGCGCTATGCTCAAGAACAGGAGATGATGATTCTTACTGCTAACCGAAATATGAAGGGTGATGATTCCCTTGAGCAGGTTATGCGAGAAGAGAACACAGAGAACTCGTTTCCAGTGTTGACGATGGGAAATCTCGATCGTTTGAGTGAAGCTGAGTATAGAGAGCGCTGCGCTGAACGACTGATCGAAATTGCTGTAGATCTTGATAATTACAAGGGGGTTGGTCGGTTATTCATTCCATGATATTGTCGGCTACGCTTGAAAATTAAGGCGATCGCAGTCTTATCGGTGAGATGCACGGCATAACTTAGCCGTTATGCGGCAAGTTTCTGAATAGATCGCAATCGCTGTAGGGTGCGTTCCCTAATGCAGGATTTTTGAGAACGCACCATGCACATTGATTGAAGCTGTCAGTCTAAGTGCGATGCCGAAGGCACTGCATAGCAGTACGCCGATCTGGTAGGGTGCGTTAATGAAATGTAACGCACCTTATCTAATGTTCAAAATCCGTGCGTTACGCTGACGCTAACACACCCTACTGGACTGTCTCAGTGCGATAATGCAAGTCCTACTGCTCCACCAATAGATTTTGGGGAACGCACCATGCACATTGATGGAAGTCGTTAGACCGCTTCAATTTTAGGGTAATAGTTGCTAAAGTCCGCTAACTTCACCAGTGAACCCACCTAGGGAGAGGTTTTTGATCGCTAAAAAATTCTTTCCTCTCCATAAAAACGATAAAATCTCTATTCTGCAAGCATAAAGAGGCTTCAGGCAAATTTAAAGGCACATTTAAGCCGTATAAATCGAATATTTCCAGTTTTTTCAGCTAATCAAGCCATTAATGGCTTGATTTCTTTGCATCTAACCCAAACAGTATAATTTTTTCTTCGATGTATTGAAATTGTTTTTTATTTCATATAAAATACAATCTCAGAGAAAATACCTAGCAATCTCCCATAAATAAACAAAGGAGCCGATGACATCGTGATCCCTGATCCTAGATCCCCAAAACCGAAAACCCTCTTACCTTTTATTTCTCTAGCTACGGCTGCCGTCGTCACAACGGGAATCGGACTAACTTTTAGTCCCCTATCAGCATCGAGTAAGCTGCTGGCAGCTGCGGATAAAGAGCAAGCTAAACAACAAACCGTGGAAATCACCCTGGTTTCCTACGCGGTGACTCAATCGGCCTACTCGAAAATCATCCCTCTATTCGTCAACAAATGGAAAAGAGAGAAAAAACAGGATGTAGTGATTAAACAGAGTTATGGCGGCTCTGGTTCCCAAACCCGCGCTGTTATCGACGGATTAGATGCAGATGTGGTAAATTTGGCCATCGGTTCCGATGTGGAACGCTTGCAAAAAGCGGGTTTAGTTAACCCCGGTTGGCAGAAAGAACTCCCCAATAACGCCATCGCCACTCGTTCCGTGGTAGCCTTAGTTACTCGTCAGGGCAATCCCAAAGGAATCCGCAACTGGCCAGATCTAGCCAAATCGGGGATTAAAGTCATCACTGCCAACCCGAAAACCTCTGGGGTGGCCCGGTGGAATTTTCTGGCCCTGTGGGGATCGGTAACTCGGACCGGCGGCAATGAAGCACAAGCGACCAATTTCGTCCGCAATGTCTATAAAAACGTGCCTGTACTACCCAAAGATGCCCGGGAAGCCAGCGATGTCTTCTTTAAACAGGATCAGGGGGATGTGCTGCTTAACTACGAAAACGAAGTGATTCTGGCCCGTCAAAAAGGAGAAACCGGTTTTTCCTATACTATTCCTCCAGTCAATGTTTCGATCGATCCGCCCGTGGCCGTAGTGGATAAAATAGTCGATAAACGCAAAACCCGGGAAGTAGCGACAGCTTTTGCCCAATTTCTCTTTACTCCGGAAGCGCAGCGGGAATTCGCCAAGGTGGGTTTCCGTCCCGTTAATGCTAATGTGGCTAAAGAGTTTAGTAAACAATATCCAAAAGTGTCGAATCTGTTCCCCTATACGGCGGTTGGTAGTTGGGATGCGATCCAGAAAAAATTCTTCGCTGATGGGGCGATTTTTGACCAAATTCAGCGTTAATTAGTAGTAGGCCGTCAGCCGTTAGCTAAGTAAGTGGTTCTGATTAATTGATCCCCCCTTAATCCCCCCTTAATAAGGGGGGTATCTGACAATTTTCAACACCTACTTACTTAGATAGAGCTTGCTGAATAAATCTAAAAACCTTGTTGGATAAGGCTTTTAGACTTTTTTGACCTCAAAAAGTGCCGACCATTGGAGGGATCGGGGGTAAAATTTAGGGATTTTTTCCCTGAAAATTAGGTAACTGACTACCTCAAAATCGGTAAAACCCTACACCCCACACCCCACACCCCACACCCTGCCCCCACCAACAAACTTTTTCAGCAAACCCTAGATAGCTGATGGCAAAAAAACAAAACTAATAGTTAGTAACTAAAAAAAGATGTATCTACTTGACAAAATCAAAAACGGAAGCCTGGTATTGATTGGTTACTTATTATCGCCCCTATGTTGGTGGAATGATCTAATTTTTAATCTGCCGATCGCCTACGGTTTCGGTCGTTTAATTGCTTGCTTACACGCCGATTTTTTTCTACCCGCAGCCGTGGTTGGTTATTGGTTATCTAATCTTGTGGGAATCCTACTGATGCAATTCGGGACGAAAGAATTAATCGGTGGAGAGAAAGAAGAACGCAATTGGTCAAAAGAATTAAGAAATGGATTACTTTCCTCGACTGCCTATACATTAGTTATTCTGGTCTTGCTCCATTTTCAGGTATTAGAAATGCCCCTGTTATCCTCGATCGCTACTTTTTCCCCGTGATTCCCAAAACTTACTTAAACAATAGCTTAATTTTCTTAGCCATCTTGTTAACATCCCTAACTTTTACGGATTTAGCGATCGCTATTGATCGGCATCCCCAAGGATTTGCGTGGGAAAAATCCCTGATGCTATCTATTCATCAAACCGCTAATTTAAACCTAAACTTTTTGGCGATAAAACTAACGGGATTAGGTACTTATTGGGGAGTGGCTCCGATACTAACAATTTCACTGCTGATTTTTGCCCTAAAAAAATACTGGTATGGGTTCGCTTATCTCCTTGTAAATATGGCGGGAGGTTGGGCAATTAGTTATAATCTTAAGATTCTTTTTCATCGAAATCGCCCGCAATTTTGGCCGTTATTTTATCCCTTACCCGATGATTTTGCCTTCCCTAGCGGTCATGCTTTATTTAGTTCCCTGTTAGTGGTTTCTTTACTGATTTTATCTTGGAGAACGCGCTGGTTTTTCGGGGTAGTTTTACTGGGGATTCCCTTGGTTTTGGTTATTGCTTGGACTCGTCTTTATTTAGGAGTTCACTTTCCTAGTGATATCCTTGCCTCTTGGCTTTTAGCGATCGCTTGGTCGCTCCTAGTGCATATCTGGTGGCAACAGTTATTAAAGACACCCAAGGCGATCAACACCCAAGAAGAAATTAATAATTAATCGGCCTACTTGCTGCAAAAAAAATATCACGTTATACCTAAATTTTTGGAGAAAGCTAATCAAAGCCCTATAGTAATTATCGTTTGATACTCGTCGCTGACACTGAATCATGAAACCAAAACTGCGTCAAGGGAAGGGTCTATCCCTGGGACGGTTTCAAAGCCGTCCCCTTGCTTTTTTCACTTTAGTTCTCCTCTGCATTTTAACCTTTACCTTAGCCCCGTCATCGCCCCTGATGGCCACGTCTAAATCTGAGACTAAGATAGACTTTGTATCGCCGGTTTGGGTAGCACAAAATCTCAACGATCCGAAGTTAAAAATTCTCGATGTGCGGATTAACCCTTTGGAATATATCACCGGTCATTTACCGAAAGCGGTGAATATAGCCGACAATAATTTTCGTGGTCCAAACGGATTTTTGCCGGTTCAATATTGGCAAGAGGATAAAATTGGCAGTCTCTTTGCCGCCGCGGGAATCACTAATGGCGATCGAGTGCTGGTATATTCCGATGGTCGCGATGTCTTGGGGGCAACCATGGTCGCCTATTTACTAGAGCGATCGGGTTTCCGAGATGTGGCGGTCTTAGATGGCGGGTTTAAGGGTTATAAGGGTTCTGAACAGAAGGTAACGAAAGAATTCCCTAAATATCAACCCGGGAGCTTTACTGTCCGTGATAATCCCTCGATTCGGGTAAATTTAGCAGAAGTAGAGAAATTGATCGGCAAACCCGATGTGGTTTTTATCGATCCTAGACCGGAAGAACTTTTTCAGGGGAAACAGGATATCTGGCTGAGAAATGGTCATCGAAAATTTTGGGTCTGAAACCCCGTCGTTCTACGACGGCTTTACTGTTAAATATTAGCGCATTTACACGATATATGCTAGAATGTGAGATATGGAGAAAGCCTATTCGTTTCGATTTTACCCAACACCAGAACAAGAGTCGCTATTGCGGCGCACATTGGGCTGTGTAAGATTAGTTTACAATAAGGCACTCCATCTCAGAACACAAGCTTGGTATGAAAGACAAGAAAGAGTAGGATATGCTGAAACTTCTTCAATGTTGACCGATTGGAAAAAACAAGAAGAATTAGACTTTTTAAACGAAGTAAGCTGTGTTCCTTTGCAACAAGGGTTAAGACATTTACAAACAGCTTTTACTAACTTCTTTGCTGGTCGTACTAAGTATCCTAACTTTAAGAAAAAACATCAGGGAGGAAGTGCCGAATTTACTAAGTCTGCTTTTAAAATTAAAGACAAACAAATCTATTTAGCCAAATGCACAGAACCTTTACCTATTCGATGGTCAAGACAAATCCCAGAAAGCTGTGAACCAAGCACAGTAACAGTCAGATTACATCCTTCTGGACGTTGGCATATTTCAATAAGATTTGATGACCCAACAATCCAGCCATTACCCCCAACCGATAAAGCCATCGGAATTGACTTAGGAATTAGTAGCCTAGTAATTACCAGCAATGGCGATAAAGTATCTAATCCTAAGCATTTTAAGAAACATTATCAGAGGTTGCGAAAAGCACAAAAAAATCTTTCTAGAAAACAGAAAGGGTCAAAAAATCGGGAAAAAGCAAGAATCAAAGTAGCCAAGATTCACGCCCAAATTACTGATAACAGAAAAGACCATTTACACAAGCTAACCACTCAATTAGTTCGGGAAAACCAAACGATTGTGGTTGAGAATTTAGCCGTCAAGAATATGGTCAAAAACCCGAAATTATCTCAGGCAATATCTGATGTAAGCTGGGGAGAAATCACCCGACAATTAGCCTATAAATGCCGTTGGTATGGGAGAAACTACATCGAAATAGATAGATGGTTTCCTAGCTCTAAACGGTGCAGTAATTGCGGGTATATTGCTGAAAAAATGCCGTTAAATATTCGAGAGTGGGATTGTCCAGACTGTGGGACACACCATGACCGAGATGTTAACGCTAGTAAAAATATTTTGGCCGCAGGGCTTGCGGTGTCAGTCTGTAGAGCGACCATAAGACCAGAACAGAGTAAATCTGTTAAGGCAGGTGCGAAAAATCCTTCGGGAAAGAAGCAGAAACCCAAATCGTGAGGTTTGGGAATCACCGTCCGTTTACGGCGGCGAGGATGTCAATCCACAATACCCTCGATTTAGCTTCCGGTGATGCTATCCCCATGGCCTTGACGGCAGCGGCGATCAATGGTTAAAAATAAACAGATGCTGGATCCCCATCCAACATCCGCGTTCTAACTCTGCACACATTTTGCTAAGTCCTCATGATAAGTTAAAAAACGCTTCCTTTTTGGGGGCGTTTTTATTTATTCGATTGAAAAAACCGATGACAATCATTACTAAAGCTGATAAGAAAGTGGGAAGTGGGGTGTAGGGTGTAGGGTGTGGGGTGTGGGGTGTAGGGTGTGGGGTGTGGGGTGTGGGGTGTGGGGAGAATAAAGCTGCCTATTGCCTATTGCCTATTGCCTATTGCCTATTGCCTATTGCCTATTGCCTATTGCCTATTGCCTATTGCCTATTGCCTCCTGACTGACTCCTGACTGACTCCTGATAACTGATAACTGATAACTGATAACTGATGAAAAGATTAGCTTGGTTCGATCGCTTAGTGTTGGCGACTATTTTGGCCTTAATTGCCGGGATATCGTCGATTTTGATCCAGGGAAATCAAGTTCCTACCCGAGGGGAGAATTTTAGCTGGCAAGGACGAAAAATCGGCGTTAGGGACAATTATTTTACTTTAAGTTTTAATCGGCCGATTGACCGTTCAGACATAGAAACCAGCTTGGTGATCAATCCTCCCTTACCGGGTAAAATTAGCTGGGCCGGAGATCGCTTGACCTATACTTTGACAGAATTGCCCATCTACGGCAAAAAATATCAAGTAAAGTTACCTATTGCTCAAGGTGAGGACTTTATCGGCGAATTTTACAGCCACGATCGAGCTTTTGCCTATATTGGGGTCAACCAAGAGGAAAGAGGCCGTTTAATCGTCTGTAATATCATTCAGGGGCCAAATAACGTCACAGAACTGAAAAAAACCATCCTTACCCCTGGGGATCTGGTGGTCACGGATTTTCAAATCTATCCGAGGGGGGATAGAATTTTATTCTCGGCCTTCGATGGCTCTGACTTAGGACGAGACACCCCGAAACAGCAACTTTACACGATTACCACGGGTTTAAATCATGACGAACATGGTCAAAATTTGCCCAGTGGTCGTATAGAAAGGTTTTTAGATGGGAAAACTTATCAAAATCTGCGCTTTGATCTCTCAGATAACGGCAAAACCCTAATCGTGCAGAGAATTAATCATGGGAATCCGGGGGATGCCAGTTTATGGGTAATCAGGGATGATGGACAATCGCGACCGTTAGGAATGCAAGGGGATAATTTTTTACTATCTCCCGACGGTAAAAAAGCGGTTGTCAGTCAAACGGGAGGGGTAGCGGTGATTCCTTTGGATGTCCAAGGGGGAAAACCGCAATTTTTGCCTACCTACGAGAAAATCCTCGCTTTTTCCCGGGATGGTCGCCAAAAACTCATGGTGAAATCAGAACCGGATAATCAGCGATCGCTATTTCTGCTCGACGATCGGGGAGAGTCAAGACTACTATTAAGAACAGCTAATCCGATTATTAGCTGTCAATTTGAACCGCGACAGGAAAAAACCCTTTACTGTCTGAAAAGCGATCTGGTTATGGGCAGCGATGGCAAAGTGAAAGAAGAACCTTTTTTAGGGATTATTGAGCTAAAAACGGGTAAAATGACACCCCTGCTGGCTTTACCTAATTATCGTGACGTGCAGATGAGTATGTCTCCCGATGGCGTGGCCTTATTATTTGATCAGTTAGCAACCACACCCTTTGGAGTCAGAAATGATTTAGTCACCGGGGAGGGGTCGAGCATTGCCGATGGTCGTCTCTGGTTATTACCGCTTCCTGATCAGTTCAGTCCCAATAGCAGCACGAAAATTTTACCTCAAGAACTCAACGCCGGTTTTAAACCCCGTTGGCTGCCCTAATACGGCAGAATTAAGGAGTTAGGAGTCAGTCCCGATGAAAAAATTTTCACCCCCACAGATGAAAGAGGTTTCCTTCCCCACACCCCACACCCTACACCCTACACCCTCTTTCAAGTCAGGAGACAGGAGAGAAATCGTTACCTAATCAGGTGACTCGGAGAATACTGACTCCCGAAAACGAAAACCTCATACCTCACCATTAAGATAAGTGCTATATGCTACTTCAGCGATTTGCTTTTTTATTGCGTCCTAGTGGCGATATCGAGATCGAGCGGGGGATTCGGACTTTATTAGCGATCACAGTGCCGATTATTATCGGTGATATTTTAGATCGGTCAGAAGTGGGGTTAATGGTCGGTTTAGCGGCTCAAACCTTGATTTTAGCTGATGTGGGGGGACTTTACTGCCTGAGAGCGAAAACCCTAGTCGCTACGACTATCGGGATGGCTCTAGCTTTGATTATCGGCACATTAGCCAGTGCTTGGCTAGGATTGACCGTAGTGATAGTTTTTTGTGGGTTGTTTCTAGCGGGTTATTTGACGGTTTACGGGGAAAATGGGGCGTTAGCTGGGGTAGTAATCAGTTTATTGCTGCTTTTGGCCGTTTCTTTGCCATCGGGAGATATGGTCGTCGCTTTACAACGGGCCGGAATCGCTGTGTTGGGAGGGGGATGGACAATTTTTTTAGCCCTGTTTATCTGGCCTTTTCGCCCTAATCAGCCTTTACGTCAGGTAACGGCGGAAAATTTTCAGGGTATCGCCACCTATCTCCGCTCTTTGCCCTTAAACTCTCGTTCTAATGCTCATGAGGAGCCATATTTTGACAAAATCCGCCAGCTGTTGCTACGTTCGAGGAAAACTGTCACCTTGACGCGTCGGGGACGTTGGGGAAAGAATGAGCTGCGGGAATTGTTAATCGTCTTGATTGAAGATAGCGATCGCATTAATACCAGCTTAATTGCGCTGCGAGAATTGCTTCATCTTCATCCCTTGCCACAACTGACCACGGTGGGTATTTTATTAGAAGATATTCTCGTGCAAGTGGCGGAAATTAGCGAAGATATTGCTGGGTTAATTTTGGGTAGAAATAAACAACCGGATTGTGAGCGCTTGCAGCTATTACTCAAGGCGATCGAGCAACAAAAAAACCTGCAAGCTAAAGTTTTAGAAAATGCTCAGGACGATTATAGCAGTTATGTGGCAATTTCCCAATTAAATAATCGTTTAAAAAAATTATTTAAACAGCTAAAAATAGCCAGTGAAACAGCGCAACATTTGCGGCAAAGCGAGGAATTTTCAGATAAAAAGAATCCCTGGCAGCGGAACTTTGAAGGGATAGAAAAAGAGTACGGTCAAGAAAAAGCTTGGTGGGAACCATTAAAATCTAATTTTAATCTAGAATCGCCCCTATTTCGTCATGGTTTACGCTTGGGTTTGGGAAGTGCGCTAGGAGTTTTGATTTACAACAAGCTAGGAATTACCCATAGTTTTTGGATTGGTTTAACCTTAGTTATTGTGTTAAAACCAGATTTTAGCTTGACTTTTCAACGCTTTTTAAATCGGGTGTTTGGCACGATTTTAGGCTCGTTTTTTGTTTTGGCACTGTTGCGAATTATAGATAATCCGCTCTGGTTAGAAGTTATTGGGGTTATTTCTATAGCGATCGCTTTAACTTTGGTGCGATTTCACTATAGTTTAGCCGTATTTTTTATCACAATTTTTGCTTTAATTATCAGTCGTCTCGATACCAGCAATGACGGGATTAATTTAGAGTATATCAGAATAGTTTATACTTTAATCGGTAGTGCTTTAGCTTTTGCACTTTCCTTCGGTTTTTTACGGTTTAATGAAGATGAACGTTTTTCCCTCGCTGCCATTAAAGCATTAGAAGCTAATCAAGTATTTTTTCAGTCAGTTATGGCAGTTTATTTAGGAGAATCATCCTATCAAACTGCAAGTTTATCTTCCCATCGCAATAAAGCTCGACGAGCAAATACAACTATGCAAACGGCCCTACAAAGATTAATTGATGATCCTAGCACACCCTTTCCACAAATGGAACCGGCAATCACTTTAAGTAATTATATTCCTCGTTTTGGTCGCGGGGTGACAGTTTTATTGACGGAATTGGAACAATATCGCGGTAGTCCTCCCCATCCTAATCTGAGTCTGTTCACGCAACAAATAACCCAAGCTTTGACGCAATTAACCCAAGCTTTGCAAGCAAATAATCCTCCTTCTCCCTTACCTCCCCTCGAAGATACTTTAGAAAATATCCTCGATCATTTGCAAGAATTGCGAGAGGAAAGGTTAGTAGAAATTGCCCATCAAAAAGAGGGAACTAATCTCCATAAATATTTAGGGGATTATAATATTGTCACCACGGAACTTGTGGAATTATCCAGTCGTGTGGGGGTAATGAACACAGCAATCGATCGTTTTATTAGAAGTTAAAATTTAGTTATTAAGTAGTTGGACAAAAGTAAAGTTAACTGTGGGGTAAGGAGTCAGTAGCCGGTCGTCAGGAGTCGGTCGTCAGTAAGAATTGCGGCAATTTACATTTCTTAAGATAGACAACAGAATTTATGTCCGACTACTTACAACAAAATTTTTGTAAATCTACTGAGTTGGTATTTTTAAAGGGAAACTATCTTCTAAAATTGGTCATTATTTCCGATTTTATCACTCAATTCAAGCCTTTGGGTAGGGTTGATTCAAGGTAGGGTTGATTCATGAATCAACCCTACCCAAACCCTGGAGCGCATTAGCTTTTCGGTGAGATGCTTACACGCGATTGTTCATATTTTTGTACCAATTTAAGAGTCACTGATAATTGCTGATTGTCTGTATTTCTGCAAAGGTGAGAGGCAGCCATTTAGCAGTCAGGAGGAAAATCGATTAACTTCGATAATTTCCGTATATTCAAAATTATTAGGACTGCGTTTCACTAGAGAATAATCAACACCATGAAGATTAATTAAATCCTCTTGACAATCCGCTTTCGGAGAATTATAAACTAACACATATTCTTTACCAATATAGGGAGAAATCTCGGTTTCTACTTCTCCTCTCCATTGAGTTTTTGTCACTAAAACAATTAACTGATTGGCTAATTTAGGAATAGCGATCGCAACTTGCCGACGATAGATATGATCAAGACTACCAAAAGGGGAATCCATCACCAGAGGAAAAGTGCTGCTATCAATTCCCATCAAAGTATTTTTCTGACTCCATTCTCGCACTCGATCGATAATTCCCCCGATAAAAGATAAACTGAGAATCTGATTTTCTCCGGTAGAAGCTGCCACGGGAATGGCGAATCCTGTCGTATTTTCTAATAGTCTTACCTCGTAATCGGGACTAATACGGGGAATATAGGGAGTAAAAGAAATTGAGTTAAAGATTTCCTGTACCCGTTTTTCTAAGGACAAACGAAACTGATTTTCTAATCTCTGTCTTACCTCACTAATGCGATTAATTGCCTCTTGAGTCACTAAAATACGTCGTTGTCCTAAATTATATTTTTCCTCTTTTTGTTGCTGTTTTTGTACCTGTTTTTGCAGGGATTCTAACTCTTTTTCATAGATATCTAGTTGATTTTTATTGCTGCCCTGTTCCAAGCGTAAATCTTTTAGGGAATCCTCGATCGCATCTAAGCGAGATTGCAGATTTTTAATATCTTCATCGGGATAATGGCGAAATTTATCCCGCACTTCATCTAATTCTGATTCTACTAAAGATAATTCTAAGCGCCATTGGTGAATATTAGCTTGATAATTATCCACTTCTTGCCAAAAATCTAAGACTTTTTTATCCATTTCTTTGACTGTGGAAGATAAGCGAATGGCTGCTTCTTCTACATCGGCCATTCCTGCTTTATTCATCCAATCTTGTACCTGTAAATAAGCTTGGCTATTTTCCTGTAATTCCTGACCACAAATACATTTTTTCCGCTCTAATAATTGTTGGACAAATTGCTGTTTAATACCACTGGGTAATTCCCCTTGTTGTCGTAGGTGATCGATTAATTGCTGAAAATTTTGATTAATTTCTTTTAAAAAGACTTGATAAGCTTGCTGAGAAATTAATTTCTTTAATTTATCTTTAGTTCTGACTAAATCTTGCCGCAGATTTCTTTCCTGTTGTTCCAATTTTTCTTTTAACTGTTTTAATTCTTCGGCACCACTTAACTCTAATAAGCGATTAGTAACGGCTTTTTTTAATTCTTCTTGCTGGGATAACTGGCTAATAATATCTTGCTGACGCTGTTTTAATTTCTCGAAATCCTGCTCAATTTTACTTTCCTGTTTCAGTAACTTTTTTAAATCCGATTCCCCTAAATCTTTAAGCTCATCTTGTAAAGATTTTTTGGCTTTTTTTAAATGCTCGATCGCTCGATCTAATACTTTAACTCCCAATAATTCTTTTGTATCTTCGGCGATTTTACCTTGGCTACTACTGCGAAATTGATGATCGATATATTCCCCATCAAAAAAGAAATAACGATGTAAACTTTCTGGTAAGATTTGATTAATAATATCCTCTGGTGGTTGATTGGGTGTGTACCAATTACCATCATCACCAGCGTAGAGCATATATAAACTATTTGAACCGTATTTAATCTTACTATTTACATCTTGATAGGCGAAAAATTTTCGTTTTACCTGATAGCGTTTATTTTCATGTTCAAAGTTTACTTCTGCGGAACATTCTATGGAGGTTCCCGTGCTTACTTCGGTAATTGCCCGTTTATTAACTAATAACTCTGGTTCGGCAAAAGCTGCTGTAAATTTTTCATAAAGAACCCAGGTACAAGCATTTAAAATTGTTGTTTTTCCTGCCCCATTATTGCCATAAATTACCGTTGTATTGCGAGAACTTGCCGCTAAATGTATCTCGGGAGTCTTACCATAAAATTGTCGAAAATTACATAACTTTATTGATAGTAGTTTCATATTTATATAGAGGGGATGATGGGGAAGTTTTTTCAGTGAACAGTGAACAGTGAACAGTAAGAACAGTAAACAGTGAACCGATAACTGATAACTGATAACTAATTATTGAATTACTTCTTTAATAATCGTTAAAACATCATCATTGATATTGCGAGGATTGCGCTGGTATAACTTATCTCTTTCCAATTTTAAAACTCGATCGATGATTTTTCGCACATCTTCGGGAGCGTTTAAAATCGGTTCTTGGATATTTTGGAGATTATTATCAGAATTAGTCATAGGGCAGATTTTTTAATATTTACAGCCGCGGCATCTCCAACAAAATCCCTGCCGGGGTACGTTAATCTATTACTAACGCACCCTCAGCCTAGATTGTTTCTCTAGACGAAACTTAAATAGGGTAACTTTTGTGCGGTAGATTGAATTAGATCGAGATTTTGTAAAAGCTGTCCGCAGGTATCCCAATCACCTTCTATTAACATCTGTCGGGAACCTTCATTCATAGAGACGGTAGCGACAAAATCCCCCCATTCCACCGTCATGGTTGGCAAAGAAAGATCGACGGGAATTTCGGGATTAGCTGCAATTAAATCCTGTAAATGGGCGATAGTTTTAGCCTCAGCAGTGACACAGGGAACCCCATTAGCGATACAATTGCCAAAAAATATTTCGGCGAAACTTTCCCCGATAATTGCTTGAATTCCCCAACGTAAAATCGCTTGCGGTGCGTGTTCCCGAGAAGAGCCACAACCAAAATTACCATTAACTACCAAAATTTTCGCCCCTTGGTACTGGGGTAGATCGAAAGGATGACTCCCCTGTAAAGCGGCTCGATCATCGGCGAACACTTGTTCTCCTAAACCTTCAAAGGTGATACAACGCAAAAAACGAGCCGGAATAATGCGATCGGTGTCAATATCGTTGCCTCGCAAGGGTAAAGCTCGTCCGGAGATGGTTTTAACTTGACTCATGATCTTTTTCTAACTTTTACTAGCAGTGACAAAAAAAAGTGGTTGCATCTTGCCATACTCCCTGATCGGTGGCATTTTTCTCGATTTCTCGGCGATAATTGTTCACTAGAGTCGCAATTTCGGCAGCCGATAGGCGACCGAACCGCCTTTTTTTAACCATTGATACCATTTTGCCAGCACTTGCGGGATATCGGGGAAAAGTGCAATCGCCAGAGAACAGGTGATCAGATCGAAACTAGACTCGGCAAAGTCAATAGCAGCTATATCGGCGTTAATTAGGTCAATATTCTCGATATTTAATGCTTCTAGCTTTTTTTCGGCTCTGGCAATCATTTCCGGCGTGAAATCAACCCCGATGACACTTTTCACTTTTGGGGCAATTGCGACCGCTATAAATCCCGTTCCCGTTGCCACGTCTAGCACAGATTGGCTTTTTTGTACATAGAGATAATTTACTAATTTAAGGGCGCGAGCTTGCGTAAAATCGTTATCGTAATCGTGACGAAGGGCATAAAAATCAATTACTTGACGCTGATAATCGTTGCTCATCTTCTCTATTGCCCAATTATCGACAAAGACTGACCCAATTGACTTAAATTAAGAGCATGGCCGCCGGTAACTAGATAAACCGCGTCTGCTATTGTGCCAATTCTACGACAGAGATCGCCTAAACGATCGCGAAACAGACGACCGAGGGGATAAGCGGGAACCACACCCCAACCGGTTTCTTCCGCCACCAGAATAACATCAACCGCCGCGTTTTTGAGGGAATACAAGAATCGATCGCTAATTTCTAACCATTCAGCTGCCGACATTTCTAAACAATTGGCTACCCAAGTACCGAGGGAATCGATCAATAAACAGTGAGAAAATGGGCTATTATCAATAGTTTCGCTTAATTGTCGGGGAATTTCTTGGGTTTGCCATTGGGGGGAACGTCGCTGCCGGTGTCTTTCAATGCGATCGCACCATTCTTGATCTTTTTCATCCACCGAGGAGGTGGCGATATAAATAACGGGTTTTTGGCTGATTTTGGCTAAATATTCGGCCCATTCACTTTTCCCAGAACGGGCGGCCCCTGTAACTAGGATAATTTTTTTATCCACGATCGAGATTTTGGCAAATAACTAAAGTATATAGGGGAGAAAACTGTCCTATTCTGCATCATCCAAACGGTGAATATCATCATCTCCTAGATATTCGCCATTTTGCACCTCAATCATCACCAGAGGAATAGAACCGGGGTTTTCCACCCGATGACGGGTATTCATGGGAACGTATGTAGATTCTTTTTGTTTGAGGAGAGTTTCTTTTTCATCACAGATTACCCGCGCTGTGCCGGAGACGACAATCCAGTGTTCACTGCGATGGTAGTGCATTTGGGTACTCATCTGATGGCCGGGTTTAATGACAATGCGATTGATGCGATACCGGGGACCTTCCTCCAATACCGTCACTGTTCCCCAGGGGGGAGTCCGCGTCATTTCTATGTCTTGGGGATAAGGGGAGGGATCATTAATTAAGTCATCCATGGTGGTGGTCTCCAAACTTGATTAACATTCTAGTGGACGATAATCAGTAATCAGTAATCAGTGAACAGACAGGACTTTTACTGCCATTTAATACTGCTCACTTAATACTCTATCCTCCTACTGATAACTGATAACTGATCACTGATAACTGATTCAAGAGGGCAATTGTTTAAAATCAAAATTTGTCTCTTTTCCCTTGACAGATGGCTCGGTTTGTGCTAGGCGATTAGCCATTTGTACCAGATCCACCCCGGTAGCTTGACGCAATTGTTCGGCAAAAGCAGTCATTTTCGGGACAAGATTACCATCACCTCCGTCCACTACCGTCACCGTTTGCACCTGCACTTCTGGGACACTAGCGACCATTAATTTCAGCAATAACTCCAATTTTTGGTATAAAAAGATGTTTTTAGCGTTATTTCCCGCTCCTTGCCAAGAAGCCGCTAATTTTTTGGTTCCTTCCGCTTGCGCTTTCCCCTGTTCGATAATTTTGGCCGCTTCCCCCCGGGCTTTTGCGATCGCTTGTTGACATTCCGCGGCCGCAGGGGCGATCACATCTGCCTGTAATTGCTGTTTCACCTGCTTAATTCGGGCAGTTTGTACCGCCACTTCTGCCTGTGCTTTAGCTAAATCGGACATAACCACCGATTCTACCTCGGCAATCATGGCGCCGCGCTTAGTTTGAGTGTCGCGCACCCGTTTTTCTGCGTCAGCTTTGGCTATTTCTAAATCTTTTTGGATACGACGCAAAGCGGTTAGGCGTAGATTCTCGGAATCCTTGATAATCGATGTTTTTCGGGCTTTTGCTTCTGCTATCCGGGCATCTCTCTGTAATTCGGCTTTTTGCTTCCGTCCGATCGAATCGAGATAACGCACCTCATCGGAGATATTCTGGATCTGCAAACTATCCAAAACTAAACCCAATTTTTCTAGATCCTGTTCCGCTTCTTCCAAGAGACTTTTGGCAAAAGCGATCTGATCGGAGTTCGCTTGTTCTGGGGTTAAATTCGCCAAGACACCGCGCAAATTGCCCTCTAGGGTTTCTTTAGCCAATTGTTCGATTTCCTTGCGTTTCTTGCCCAATAAACGCTCGATCGCATTATAAATAATCGGTTCTTCCCCGGCAATTTTAATATTCGCCACCCCGGTGACGATTAACGGCACACCGCCCTTAGAATAGGCATTAACCACCCTGAGATCGATGATCATGTTGGTCAGGTCCATTCGATACACTTGTTCTAGCATAGGTAAACGAATACTGCTGCCCCCTTTTACCAAACGATAACCGATGGTTTTGCCCGTGGCCGTGGGACGACGACTGCCGGCAAAAATTAAGACTTCGCTCGGTTGACAGATATGGTAATAGTTACGGATGACTAATAAACCCGCACCTGTGCCTAAACCGAAAACTCCCAGTAAAACAGCGATAATTTCCATAGATTTTATTACGGTCGATGCTCGGATCAAATTAACTAAATTGTATCCATCAATTTCCAACTTTGACAGACGTTGAAGTCCAGTAGGGTGTAGGTAGGGTTTGCGGCAAAAAGTTTTTCGTGGGGGTAGGGTGTGGGGTGTGGGGTGTGGGGTGTGGGGTTTTACCGATTTTCAGGTGGTCAATTACCTAATTTTCAGGGAAAAAGTCCCAGAATTTTCCCCCCAATCACTCCAAAGGTCGGCACTTTTTGAGGGAAAACAAGTCTAAAAGTCTTATCCAACAAGGTTTTTAGATTTATTCAGCAAACCCTATTTACTCTTTATTTTTTTCCTTGAGATGAGTGATACTTTTCGAGAATTATTAAAAGCGATCGGTAGTGGCACCCATACGGGCAAAAATTTAACCCGTCCTGAAGCGGCGATGGCCACCAAGATGATGTTAACCCAAGAGGCAACCCCGGCCCAAATCGGTGCTTTTATGATTGCCCATCGCATTAAACGCCCCACCAGCGATGAATTAGCGGGAATGCTTGATGCCTACGCCGAGCTTGGCCCGCAAATAACCCTAGAATCAGCCTCTTTTCAGCATCCGATCACTATTTTTGGCAATCCCTACGATGGACGCTCTCGCACTGCCCCAGTTACTCCGATCACCACTTTAATCTTAGGGTTGGCGGGGGTTCCCGTAGTCCTGCACGGGGGCGATCGAATGCCGACTAAATACGGTATTTCCCTCAGAGAAATCTGGCAGCAATTAGGAGCAGATTTTAGTCAATTATCCTTAGCAGCAGTGAAAGACTGTTTAATCACCACAGGATTGACTTTTTTCTATATTCCGCGCCATTTTCCCCTAGTACAGAATTTTATTCCCTATCGGGAGCAAATCGGTAAACGTCCGCCCATGGCCACGGTAGAGTTAATGTGGTCGCCTTTTGTCGGTAATATTCATCAGATATCGGGTTTTGTTCATCCCCCCACCGAGGAGCGTTTTCGCGAAACTTTTGCCCTGAGAAATATCTCTCATTTCACCACTGTGAAAGGATTAGAGGGCAGTTGTGATTTAGCCTGTAATCGGACGGCGATTATTGGTCTGGGAAATCCCACCGATCCGCCTTCCTTTCAGCGATTTTTCCTAAATCCTCGCGATTATGGCTTCTGTCCCTCAGATTATCCCCTCGAATCTTTAGAGATGCTCACCGCTAAATTAAAGGGTTTATTAGCCGGAGAAAATAACGAATTAACCGATGCGGCAATTTTTAACGGTGGTTTTTATCTTTGGCGCTGTGGAATTGCCCCGGATATCCCCACCGGTTTCCAGCAAGCACAACAATGTTTACAGTCAGGAAAAGCCCTGGCTAAACTAGAACAAATCCGTAATTATCTGGAAAATCAGGAATAGATAGGAATAGGGCTGTAGGGGAAATTACCTAAAATGTCGGATGAATGCCCCCGCTACATTTTTCGACAAGATACTCACCTTTGCGGGGGATGAAATCCGACCAGAATACAAACTAACAGGCTACAAACTATCTGATGACCGACGTAAAATCAAGTTCACTGACGGTTTTAAAGCAGGAGAATTTGATTTATGGTGTAATCAAAAGACATTAGTTTATTATTCAGAGCAACAGATTAGACGGGTAAGAGTTGTTAGACGTGCTGACGGTTATTATTGCCAGTTTTTGATTGACGTAGAGCGGCAAGAATACCATAAACCAACGGGACAAATAACAGGAATTGACCTAGGGTTAAAGGAATTTTATACCGATGCTCAAGGCAATACTGTAGAGAATCCACGTTATTTAAGAAAGTCAGAA
>NZ_JAPZQM010000087.1:0-9206 GCF_027530565.1 Microcystis sp. LE19-10.1B
CACACCCCACACCCCACACCCTACACCCCACACCCCACACCCTACACCCTACACCCCACACCCCACACCCTACACCCCACACCCCACAGTCTAGGACTGGTCTATGTCTCTAGAGGCGAGGGCTGCGATAAGCTGATAAAGGAAAGATTGTCACCGAGCAATTATGGTGGCGTTACTCGCTAACGCAGTTGACACCCGATAAATGATACAGGAGTTATCTATGGAAACTATTTTTATCCCCCACCTCCTCAAATCTCCTGATCGACAAAGAGTGATTATCACCGATAATTTTATCCCCGGTCTAGAAACCTTGACACCGGTGCGGGGAACCTTGTTGGTTAGACATGGGGGCAATTTTTTGGAAGTATCGGTGAAAGCGGAAACCATCGTCACTTTAACCTGCGATCGCTGTTTACAACAATATAATCATCGTCTGCAATTAAACACTTCCGAATTAATCTGGCTAGACAAAAATAAAGACTACGATAGCTCCTATCCTCTAGAGCGAGAAATAGCCTACGAAGACCTCTCGGAAACCCTCGATCCTAACGGGGATTTTGACCCGCAAATGTGGTTATACGAGCAGTTATGTCTAACTTTACCCCCCCGTCAACTCTGCGGAGCCAATTGTCAACCACCCGATTTTCTTCTTCCGGAAAAGACTGCCATCGATGGTCGTTGGGCCTCCCTAGAATCCTTGAAAAGTCAGTTATCTCAATCGCAAAATTGAGCTTTGATGCTGATTTTTTTTCGGGTTTCGATCCCAGAGAAAAGCGATCAAAACCCGATTTTTTACTGGCCCCAAATCTTTTTCAGGACAGTTTCGGGGGTAATATCGGCGACTTTTCCCGTATTAGCTTCAATATATCGATGTAGCTCTCCCCCACTCGGTAAAACTCTCTTAGACAACGAAGGAACCAGCAGAGAGAGGGTATAGGTTCCCACGGCCACGGCTAACTGTAAAGGGACACTTTCGGTAGCTAATAATAAATTAGCACCGGCGATCATAGCCGCCATTTTACCGATATCGCCCGTTCTGGACACTTTTAAGTTATTATCCATGGCTTTGAGGGCTAAAACCCAAGCTTCATCTAGTTCTCCCTGGATTGCGACAATTGGCAACTCCGGTTGTTGATGGCGAATGCCTTGGATAATTTCTAGCCAACTCTCTAGGGGATAAAGCGTTTCCAGTCCTTGGCTGATGCTCAGATCGCTACCGCCGGCGTAGAGGAGAATATAGCCGCTATCCTTGATATTGAGGCGTTGCTGCTCCATTTGGGCCCAATCGATATCATCCCGATTCAATGTTATTTTTAAAGGTGGACAGGGTGCGGCAATCTTTAACCCTTTGACCAGTGCGTGATAATTATCCGCTAGATAGCCTTCCGTTGGCTGGGGTACTTGTTGCGATAAGAACCAGCTGCCATTATTTTCATAGCCTATACGGTTAAGAACACCATTTAACCAGAGTAAAAGGTTGATAGCAGGACGATTGGTGAGACTAATGGCGATTTCGTACTCCCGGTCCCGAATTACTCCCAAAATATTTAAATAATCCGCTAATCCGTACTGATCTCGATAGTCAAATAAAAGCACTTCCCTAACCTGGGGACAGAGACGATAGGCAGCCTTTGCTCTAGGTTCGACCAAAACATCAATGCTGCTTTGGGGGTAAGTTTGCTGGAGGGTTTCTAGAGTGGGAAAAAACAGCAGTTGATTGCTAATTCCTCCCGGTACAAGGGTTAATATTCGCATTTTATCTGGATATACCTGAATCGATCAGCTTAATTTTAGCAGTGTCCCTCGTTATTCACTAAATCCGGGCAGCGATGTTTTTTCCCAACAGAATGCGATCGCAGATTCTCTTAACTATTACCCGAAGGATTAGAACCGTACATAGCATTTAAAACCAAAGCGGGGTCAACGTATTGATTGCCGTACATCAGTCCCCAGTGCAGGTGTGGTCCGGTGGTGCGTCCGCTCATTCCCACTCTAGCCATGCGGGCCCCTGCCGGTATATCCTGACCGAGAGTAAGGACGATTCCCCCTGACCTATCAATCAAAAAAGTACCGCGGCTATCGGATTGAACCGAACCCATGAGATGACAATAAATATGTGTCCATTGACCGGATTGCATCTTAATCATGGTGCCACAGCCTGTATGATCCGATAACTCGACGATTCTGCCGGTCCACCAATTGCGAATATAACTGCCCAAGGGTGCGGCCAGATCTAAGCCGGCATGAAATTGTTGACTGCCATCCATGGGAGAGGAACGATAACCGAAACCAGAGGTATAGGTTTGAAAGTTTTCCACGGGGAAGGAGGCCCCGGCCCAAGCATTTTGAGCTATGAGGGTGGGATTAGCTTTAACGGGGTGTAAACGGTCAAATCCTAGAGAAATTAACGTTACAAGACAGCTAATCGCTAAAAAACGCAGGAATTTAACAGGCAGATACTTGAGCATGAGACTTACTCCAAACACCACAATTCAATATACCGCTAATTTTACCGGCGGCTTTTAACCGATATTTTAGTTATGTTTTGAGTTATTATTGACGATTGGTTAGCAGTTGACAACATTTCCCCTCAGGCTGCCAATTCCCCGACTCCCCCACTTAATTTTTATTTTTTACTGACTTGTAAGTAGGGAGGCACAATTATTTGTAGGATGGGTTAGCGGTAGCGTAACATGAGCGGGCGTCGGGTTTCATGCTTCAACCCAACCTACGTTCTCCGTTCATCTTATATTTAATTCCACCCACCCACTTACCATGTTAGACCTAAAGCAAATTAGAGAAAATCCAGAGGAAGTACAGAAACGCTTAGATAGTCGGGGAGGGAGTTATGATATTGCCCCTATTCTCCAGTTAAATCAACAACAGAAGGCTTTAGAGCAAGAACGCAGCAGTTTACAGGCCCGGGGTAACGAAATCGGTAAACTGGTGGGACAAAAAGTTAAAAGTGGCAGCGATGTCAACAGTCCCGAAATTTTGGCAATGAAAACAGAAGGAAACGAGATTAAAAGTAAACTAGCTCAATTAGAACCGCAGGAAAAAGAGATTAAAGCGGCCATTGACCAAAAAATCTTAGATTTACCCAATTTACCCAGTGAAACCACTCCCATCGGTAAGGATGAACGGGAAAATGTCGAAGTCAAACGCTGGGGAGAGGAATATAAACCCACCAACCCGAATATTTTGCCTCACTGGGAAATTGGGGAAAAATTGGGCATTTTAGACTTTGAACGGGCAGTAAAGATCGCCCAGAGTCGTTTTGTTAATCTTATCGCGCTCGGGGCAGCCCTAGAAAGAGCTTTAATTAATTTTATGCTCGATCGCCATATTGTCGCCGGTTATACAGAAGTTTTACCGCCAATTTTAATTAATAGTGACTCCCTGCGCGGGACGGGACAACTGCCGAAATTCGCGGAAGAAAGCTTTAAATGTCGAGATGATGAGCTTTGGTTAGCACCAACGGCAGAAGTACCTGTAACTAACCTCTATCGCGATGAAATCCTCTCATCGGAGCAATTACCGATCAAACACTGTGCCTATACTCCCTGTTTTCGTCGAGAAGCGGGCAGCTATGGCAAGGATACGAGGGGCTTGATCCGTTTGCATCAATTTAATAAGGTGGAAATGGTCAAAATCGTCCATCCTGACGATTCTGCTCAGGAACACGAAAGTTTAGTCGCTAATGCAGAGGCAATCCTGCAAGCTTTACAGTTGCCCTATCGGGTGATTGAATTGTGTAGCGGTGACTTGGGTTTTGCGGCCGCTAAATGTTATGACTTAGAAGTGTGGCTACCTTCGGCTAATACCTATCGGGAAATTTCCAGTTGTTCTAATTTTAGAGACTTTCAGGCACGACGGGCAAATATTCGCTTTAAAGAAAAAGGACAAAAAGGCACTAATTTTGTCCACACTCTCAACGGTTCGGGATTGGCGATCGGTCGTACTATGGCCGCTGTTCTAGAAAATTATCAACAGGCAGACGGGACGGTAAAAGTGCCAGAAGTGCTGCAACCCTATCTAAAACGGGAAGTTATTTGTTAAATTTTCTAAAAATGCTTGACAAAATGTCTATATAGGGTTTGCTGAATAAATCTAAAAACCTTGTTGGGTAAGACTTTTAGACCTTTTGTCAATCAAAAAGTACCGGATATGGGAGTGATCAGGGGGAAAATTCAGGTACTTTTTCCCTGAAAATTGGGTAGTTGACCACCTGAAAATCGGTAAAACCCTACACCCCACACCCCACACCCCACACCCTGCCCCCAAGAAAAACTTTTTGCCGCAAACACTATATAGTGCATTGAAAGAATTGAGCTTAACCCCACTCTAGAATTGCCTGTTTTAAGGCTCCTTCAGGCAAATTGGCGGGATCAAAAGACTCACCCGCTTCCACTCTCCCTAAAGCTTCAAAAAAAGCCCTCACACCACTGGCCGGTCCCGATGGGTGGTCCATAATTCCGGTTCCCGCATTGAGGATAACATTACGTCCGTAATCCCCAAGGACCTGGGGAACAATACCTGGACGAATACCGGCCGAGGGAACCGGAAAAACGTTTCTATCGCGCAAAATATCGCGAATTTTGCCTTCCTCCCGGGGATCGAAGGGTAAACTACCGTAAGCGGCGGGATATAGCACCGCATCGGCTCCTGCGTGGGCCATCATCGTCCCCAAAACCACAGAATAGGCTAATCCCGTATCGCTACCGGCACACATCGCTCCAGCAAAGGCAGGATGGGCGAAAATAGGCACATCGATCGCTGGATCACTGGCTAAAGCTTCTAAAACGGAAAAACCGTAGGTAAGAACGTTTAATAACAGGGCATTAGCCCCATGTTTCACTAATAAACGGGCTTTTCTCTGCAATTCGTCCGCTTTTCCAGTGACATTGACCGCATAGAGAACATTTCTGCCGGTTTGCTGCCGCACTTCCTCCAAAACCCGGCGACAACAATCTAGGCGCTCGTGGGTGGGAGCCACGGGAAGATCCGCCATGATTTCATCATCTTTAATCACGTCTAAGCCAGCAAAAGCCACTTCTCGCAGGATATCGGCGTGATCTTGCGCCGATAGTCCTAAAGCGGGTTTAAAAATTGCCATGACTAGAGGTCGATCATAAACCCCCAAACGTTGCCTAATTCCTGTGATTCCCACCTTGGCTTTTGTGCCGTAGTTTTCGGGGAGGTACACCCCCACCACTTTTCCGGCTCCAGCCATGGAATATTTGCCGAAAATCATGGTTAAAAGACTGGCGATGTCATTTTCAACGTTTATCTGGGGAAAACGCACCCTAGCCACCTTATAACCGTCGGCTTCCTCCCTGATCCCCACCACTTCCCCTAGGTGTTGTTGCAGCTGCTCTTGACGATGACTGTGGCGATCGCTCCAAGTGCCAGCGGTTTGACCGATAGCGATCGTTTTTGCCTGTTTTTCGGCATTAATAGCGGGAGGAAAGCGATAATCGACAATTATAGTCATAAGAAGTCAAAAGATAAAAAAGGGAGTGGGAATTATGAATTATAAATTATGAATTGGGGAAGTGGGGAGCTTTTTTCAGTGTTGCCAAAGGCACGGCGTAGCCGTCCAGTAAACAGTAAACAGTAATCAGTGAACTGAAAACTCACATCTGATAACTGATAAGTGGGGAGGCACAATTATTTGTAGGATGGGTTAGCGGTAGCGTAACATGAGCGGGCGTTGGGTTTCATGCTTCAACCCAACCTACGTTCTACGTTCATCTTATATTTAATTCCACCTACCTACTTAACTGATCACTGATAACTGATAACTGATAACTGATAACTGATGACTTCGATCGGTTTTCTCAGCTATTGACAAGGGTTCCCCTAAAAGCCTACAAGTATTTTGGATAGGTATAGCCATTGAGGAACCGACCAAAATATGAAAATAAAGACAAGATTACGGGAATCGGGCAAATTTTTCTTAAAAAGCGGTGCTAGTATCGCCCTAGCACTATTTTTAATCTTAAGTCTGTTCACGGTTAAGGGGACTGCTCCTGCTTTAGCTGTGCTTGCTCAGGGTGACGCGGTAACGGATCCCACTGCTATTTTACGCAATGCCTTACCCATAGATAATAAACCAATTCGTCAAGTGCAACAATCGATCGAAGATATTGCCAAACATCTGCGGGCCAAACGTTGGAGTCCGATTAAAAAAGATGTCAAGGATGCCAATTATGCCCTTTCTACCAAAAGCAACGCTATCTTAGATAGTGTTCCCGAGGCAAGTAAAAGCCAAGGAGAGGAATTAATCGAAAAACTGAAAACGGGAGTGGCATCCCTCGATACGGCCGTAGAAGCGAAGGATAAAGAGGCAGTTTGGTCAACCAGACGGGAATTGCTCAATAATATCACCGCTTTAGAAGAATTAATGGTGGTGGGTTTTCCCTTTAACGTTCCCCCGGAATACGCTAACTTGCCGCAATTGCGAGGACGTGCCACCGTAGAGATGCAGACCACCAAAGGGGATTTAACTATCGTTGTCGATGGTTACAGCGCTCCGGTTAATGGGGGTAACTTTGTGGATTTAGTCCAACGGGGTTTTTATGACGGTTTACCCTTCATTCGCAGCGAAGATAATTTCGTTGTCCAAACTGGGGATCCCGTCGGTGCAGAAGAGGGATTTATTGACCCGAAAACTAAGCAATATCGCTCTATTCCCTTAGAAATTTTGATTAAAGGGGAAGAAGAACCAGTTTATGGCAATACTCTCGAAGAATTAGGGATTTACTTACCCAGTCTCGCCTTACCTTTTAACGCTTTCGGTGCATTGGCCTTGGCGCGTCCGGATACTAATCCTAACGGAGGTTCCTCGCAATTCTTTTTCTTTAAATTCGATAATGAATTAACTCCTCCGGGGTTTAATCTCATGGATGGTCGTTATTCGGTTTTTGGCTATTTAGTCGAGGGAAAAGAGGTGTTAGAAGAACTTACCGATAAGGATAAGATTATCACCGCTAAAGTGGTTTATGGCTTAAATAATCTCGTGCAACCTAGCTAGGGTGGGGGTTTTTAACTAGGTCTTGTCAAGGCAAAAAATTAGTCGAGATAGGGGAAGCATCTCAGATTCTGGGTGCTTCCCCCCATACCCCAGAAAAGTGGCAATTATCGGGGTCAATATTCCCCGCTAGTGAAAGCAAGGCACTTAGTAGATGTTACTGTGTTAACGACCATTTAAGTAAAACGTAGGGTGCGTTAGACGGCAGAAATTCCTGCTTTGACTTGAAGGTAAAAATCCGTCTAAGTAAAACGTAGGGTGCGTTAGACGGCAAAAATTACTGCTTTGACTTGAAGGCAACAATCCGTCGTAACGCACCACCTATCATCAACTAAGTAGTAAAACGTAGAAAGTAAAAATCCGTCGTAAAGCACCACCTATCTAAGTAGCCGGTTACAATGAGATCACTTACTTAGTATTTACTAAATACCTAGTTTTTGCAATGTTAGTAAACGTTCTTTACTAAACTCCTCGTACACTGTTTTCAGATGAGTAATATTCTCCTCCTCTGTTTCCAAAGTTTTCCCGTCTTTAACCACTTTTTTGCCTTGACTTGCCAAAATTTGCCAAACAAATTGTACGGCATCTTGGTTAGAGGATTTAGCCAAGAGGAATAATTGTTCTAAACGATTGACCACTACTCCAGTCCCAATCAAAGGAGAAGCTAAAAAGCTTAATTCCTCACTATAGACTGCTTTCGCTTTCACTGCATTATTAAAAGCATCAGTAGATGGTTTCCGTTGTTGGCAAGTTTGCTCATCCACAGCAGGATGAATATAGCCAATACCAGTTAAAATCACGAGAGCTTGGTAAAGACCATTTAAGTTAATATTTGAGGTTTTGGGGTGATTTTGTAGTTGCAGTAAAGTTTGGGGAGATTCCGCCAAAACCTGACAAATTGGCTGATAAATTGCCTCCTGTAACTTAACTTCTCCCACGGGGAACTGCTGCTCGAACTTGATATTTGCGGGATTAACAAGTAGAGCAAACCGGGTTTCTTGTAGTTGTTTAAGCTGTTCTTGGTTGGTTAAACCTAAAGAGCCTCGACTAAAAATATCACGACGGAATTGGCTATTAACGAAGAAATCTCGCACTACTTCCCGATAGATTGGGTCGCTGATTTTTGCTAATTTTTCTTGGGCTGCTGGGGAGAGATTGACCATATCAATATGATCATTAATATGGGCGGAACCCACATATTTAAGTTTAGCATCCTCTAATTCTTTCGCCACTTCATCGAAGTAAAAAGAATTCCATTCCTGATTGAAATACTCGTGAGCTAAATAATAACGATTTTGGTCTTTCAGGCGCTCGTAACGACTTTTTAAAATTGGATTTTGGACAAAATAACTAGCATTAGCTTCTAATAATTCTCCCGTAAAATTAAGAGCCTGTTCAATGCGGGTTAAAATTGACTCGGAACTGTGTTGACCATGACGTAACATTAAAGCTTGCATCGGCATCGCCGCCGACCAACCCGGAAGGGCATTATAGGAGATATAAACTAATCCCCCCACCTTGAGATTGCGGCGAATAAAATCAACTATTGCTTGGCGATTTCTGGCAGTAATCCAGCTATAAATTCCGTGCAGACTGATGAAGTCAAATTGAGGTAAATCTCGCTCTAAAAATTCCTCAAAACTATCATCAAAGAAAAGAATATTCTTCATTCCCGCCTTGGCCGCTAAATCTCTAGCTGTGGCGATATGGCTAGGATTGAAATCATTGGCATAAAATTGGGCGTGGGGATAGGTAGCCGCTAAAATATTCGTGGTAAAACCCTGACCACAGGCCAATTCACAATAGGTAAATTCTTGGCTAGAATCGGGGGGTTGAATCGATTTAATCAGAGTCGCTAAACCTAATTTTAGGGGACTTAACTCGCCGTAAAAGCCGCTAGTGTAGTTAACTTCCGATACATATCCTTCTGTCCAACTCATAGATTTTCCTCAAATATAATGACAATTCCTAAAATTAAGACTTGATTATACAGCAAAAGAGCCATGTCCCCTAGATTTTTGTTGGTGACAGCAAGGAGAAAAAATTATACAATGTCTATTAATACTAGAGTATTAACCGTTTAGCCAAACAATTCGGCAACTGCCAATAAACCCTAGAAGCGAGATTTCTCGTGAAAACTGACAGTCTCTTTTACCAAATCTTCCTGCGTTTT
>NZ_JAPZQM010000390.1:0-4875 GCF_027530565.1 Microcystis sp. LE19-10.1B
TTAACTTTAAACTCTAAGACAAACATTTTACGCAGGGGGGACTTAGACAAAATCAGTATAGCACAATAAAAGTTAAGTTAACAAGATATAGTTTAAAAAGCCGTCCTAAAAGGACGGGGCTTTAACCCAAAATTTCGGTAAGTAAACTGTTCAGTATCTAACCCTCTGCCGATTGCCTCAGTTGATTCCTATTCAAATCAGGTAATTTTAGTTGCTCGCCATGGAAATCTGGATTATTTTACGTTTTTCAATCGCCGCTGCCATTATCGCTTTAGTTTGCTGGTCTTTAGCCAGTGCCGTGCGCGATAGTTGGCAAGTTGCCCGACGGATGCACTCCATCCCTTGCTCCCACTGCCGCTACTTTACCAACGATTATCGCCTCAAATGTAGTGTACAACCCAGGAGCGCCAACACCGAACAAGCGATCGACTGTGGCGATTATTTTCCTGATGCCTAGTCTGCCATAATACCGAAAAGCTTTTCGAGATGGTGCGAAATTTGCTAGTCTAGGCTAAATAGGTCTGAAATAGTATAGAAACGTGGATACAATTATTGGTCGGGGCAAAACAGCCCGTAGAGCTTACGGTATCGATGAAATCGCACTTGTACCCGGAGTGCGAACCCTCGATCCTAGTTTAGCCGATACCCGTTGGTCTCTCGGCAATATCGAGCGGGAAATCCCGATTATCGCCAGCGCTATGGATGGGGTGGTGGATACTAAAATGGCCGTCCTTCTCTCCGAGTTGGGGGCGCTAGGGGTACTAAACCTCGAAGGTATTCAAACTCGTTACGAGGATCCTAACCCGATTCTCGATCGCATTACCGCAGTCGGCAAAGCAGAATTCGTCGGTTTAATGCAGGAACTCTACGCAGAACCGATTAAACCGCAACTAATCGAGCTTCGTATCCAAGAAATTCAAGAAAAAGGCGGTATTGCGGCAGTTAGCCTCACCCCTGCCGGTGCCGTCAAATACGGTGCTATCGTTGCCCAAGCAGCGGCCGATATTCTCTTTGTCCAAGCAACCGTCGTTTCCACTGCCCATTTATCCCCAGAAGCTATCACCCCCCTCGATTTAGTACAACTGTGTCAAGAAATGCCCATTCCCGTGGTTTTGGGTAACTGCGTCACCTACGAAGTCGCCCTTAACCTGATGAAAACCGGGGCAGCCGGGGTTTTAGTCGGTATCGGTCCGGGGGCTGCCTGTACTTCTCGCGGCGTTTTAGGAGTGGGAGTTCCCCAGGCCACTGCTGTGGCCGATTGTGCCGCCGCTAGGGACGATTTTTTCCGAGAAACCGGTAAATACGTCCCCGTTATTGCCGATGGCGGCATTATTACCGGCGGTGATATCTGCAAATGTATCGCCTGTGGCGCCGATGCGGTGATGATTGGTTCTCCCATTGCCCGGTCCGTGGAGGCCCCCGGCCGCGGTTTTCACTGGGGTATGGCCACACCTAGTCCGGTTCTACCCCGGGGAACCAGGATTAGTGTGGGCAGTACGGGAACTATTGCCGAAATCCTCGTTGGACCGGCAAAATTAGATGATGGTACTCATAACCTCCTAGGGGCGCTGAAAACCAGTATGGGGACTTTAGGTGCTAAGAACTTAAAGGAAATGCAACAGGTGGAAGTGGTGATTGCCCCCTCGCTGCTGACGGAGGGTAAAGTCTATCAAAAGGCCCAGCAGTTAGGTATGGGTAAATAAAAGTTATCGGTGAACAGTGATCGGTTATCTGCTTCTCGGAGCAGTTTTTGATTTTTGCCAGAGATGGATTTTCTGCTTGGGATTACCATCACCTTCGGGTTCGGTTCTACCGACTGCCACTATCTCAAAAAACTGTTAAATTGGAAGGGAGCATCTCATTTATGCAAGCGAGTAATTATACTTGTCCCTAAAACTGGTTTCTAGCAAGGCTTTCAAAATAGCTTGACATAAAACCTGATTTAGGAGTTACAAAGGTGAAATGCTCCCAATTGGAAGAACCAAAAGGATAATTTAAAAAAATTGAGTTAAGGAGATCAAAGGTGTATAGAGAAAACGATCGCCCTCACAATTTATTCGGTACCGATAGTGAATTTTCCGAGAGTTTGTGGCAGTATGTCCAGACCTTAAGTCCCGAAACAATCGCCCAACTCTCGAAACCAGAATCCCAAGAGGTTTTCCAAGTGATGGAACGCAACATTATCGGACTTTTGGGCAACCTTCCTTCCGAACATTTCGGTGTCACTATCAGTACCAGTCGCGAACATCTGGGCCGGTTATTGGCCTCGGCAATGATGAGTGGTTACTTTCTCCGCAATGCTGAACAGAGAATGAATTTTGAAAGATCCCTCGCTACTCTCCAGAGCGGTTCTAGCGATTTTTAAAGTTGAGCGGTAGTTAGGTTAGTTGGAAAGGGAAAAAGAAGCAATCGGTAATCAGCTATCAGTTGTCCATTTTTAGTTGTCTTTTATTGCATTAGTTAGCCATATAACTTTTATCTGACTAATAACTGATAACTGATAACTGATAACTGATAACTGATAACTGATTAAAGACAATTTTGCTGCCAGATTAGCTCTTTTTCGATTCCCTGTTTTTCTCCGGGGGGGACAGTCCTTTCCCGCATGATATAAAGTTGCAGGGATTTAATTTGTTGATCACTACCGTGCTGCTGATTCCAGTTTTGACAGAGATACTGACCAAACTCTCCATAAACTGACCGACCGATAGCTCGATTAAGATTAATAAAATATACCCGCCACTGCATGGTTTTATACAAACGATTGCGATCGCTATCCGTGGGTTTATCCCAAATTACCGGCTGTCCTTCTCTAAATATATCTACCGTGGAACCATCGGCTAATTGACTGACTGCCACAAACCAAGCATCATCGCGAGGGGGACTAGGGGAAAAAATAGTCCAATATTGGTCTAAACGGGTAACTCTTGCCAGAATATCAATTGTATTAAAAGTACGACGGGTGAGCAAGCGATCAAGAGACTTAATTAGAGGTGTATTTAAATCGCCTCTATCGACCGATTGCCGGACAAAACTGCGTAAATTCCAGATACTCGTCAACAAGAAGAAGAAAATTACCAAAATATTTAAAGGTAAAGAGGATTTAATCGTCAGGGGACGAAACTTGAGAGGTTTGGTGAAATTGCCCATAAAACGACGATGGGAGGCAATCCACTCATAAATTCTCGTTCCCAGGGTCATAAGGGGCGGTAAACGCAAAATTGGCGCTAAAAACCAGAAAATTGGCGAAAGACTGACAATATAAACCAATGCTGACCATTTAAACCGACGTTTTCCCTGCCAATCTTCCACTACCCAAGAATTTTGGGCCACCATATCCTCGTATATTGAGGGGTTATCCTGCGCGACTAACAGGGGAGTGCCGGGTAAAATGAGAAACGTGCGGAGAAGATGAACAACTTTCTTGCAAAATCCACAATCTCGATCATAATTAATCCTTAAACCTTCCCTTTCTGGGTTTATTATCCGTTTTTGTCCCCAATCCCAGACTAAGCTAGGGATGATCGGCAACCAATAGGTAACACTCAAGAAAGGGAAAACCCCTAAATGTAGAATCAGCGCAAAAACCGTATGCAAGAAAATAAAGGAAACTACGGCGATTATTTTAAATAAACTATTGCGAAAGGGAACAAACATCAATAGCGGACCGAACCATTCAAAGCCTAGGGCTGAAATTGTCAGGAATTTGAGGAATTGCTGCGGTAAAGTCAGTAAAAAACTCCCGAAAGCGGTAGCGTATTGATCGTAACTAAGAGAGTAATAAACGGCTGTACCGTCGGGCCACCAAGTCTCACTTTTGAGTTTAAAAACCACTGACCACATATAGATATAACACACCTGTATCATAAAAGCCACCGTGGCAGCCGAAACTACGCGCTTGGGTAGGGGGTTGGGATTGGTGTTTAAGGCACTTTCCACGGAATAACAGGCACCGAGGGGTAAAAACATCGCCCAGAATAATACTGCCCGGATTACGTCATCGGCGGCAAATAGTAACAGGGGGTTGCGATGATGTAAAGAGACGATTAGCGCCCAAGTGGCGATCGTGGCTAAACGGGTATGATAGCCAATTAAAAGCAATAATGCGATCGCTATAGCGACAATAAACAGGATACTCTGCACCAGCACCGAGTCACTGAGAGCAAAAATAGACCAGTAAAAAGGACTAGCAGAGACTTTCGATAAGCTTCCTAGGGGTAAAACCCCCAATCCGCTGTAATGGGCAGTTACTTGGCTAAAACGAACCGATAAATCTACTAAAACCACTAACGCCAAGGCAATGCGAAATAAAGCCAGCGATCGCAGGTCAAACCCGAAAATCTCTGCCAGTCTTTGTCCAAATGATTTTGTCATTATCGCCATAGGATGATGATTCCCTCCACTTCTTCAATAAACCTACTTTTTGACTCTCCCCCGCTAACCGCTCGCACGGTGTAGCGGGGGATTCTTGGTTCATCTGCTCTTGACTAGATCAAACAGGTTTAACTGAACGATCCCCGTTAGATCGCCTCCGCAAGCGTTTTCTAACAGGGTCAGTCCGACCGCGTTTTTTCCTCGGTTCTCGATTACCTTCGCCGATGCCGTATCTCTCGGTTCGATGTGACCACAAGAATCGCATCGGTGAACTCTTTCCGATAACGACTTTTTACCAGTGAACGCGCCACAATTAGGACACTCTTGCGAAGTTCCGTTTTTATCAACCTTAAGATAATATCGCCAATTCAAAAATGAAACGCATCAACCTCAAGAGTTGACAAAGAAAGGCTCATCAGGTACTGTCTGATCATTAACAAAAACAAATCAGACCCAAAAACGAAGCCCCCAACATCTTAACATAGAACAAAGAAACTTGCT
>NZ_JAPZQM010000416.1:0-16491 GCF_027530565.1 Microcystis sp. LE19-10.1B
CTCGATTGTCTATCTTTTGGTATTAACCTGTTGATGCCTTAAGTCCTTCCCTATATGGATTTCAGCTACTTTTGAGCGTAGGCGCTCTCATCGAATTTTATTTTAAGTTAATTATTTGCATAACAATTCCCGAAGAGCCCAGAATCTTTCCCTATATTACTCTCAAATAGAGCGATCGCAAGAAACTTTCCATATAACACGACCATAAGTCTGTTATGCCGATTAGCACATTTTTTTATGAACCCTCCACCACTACCAGAGCAGCGATCATACTAATGTAAGAAGTAGATGATCTATCCCCAATTAAGTGCTAATCTGGCAGAGGATATTAGATTACCTAGACTTATCAACTTCAATGAATGAGTAAGGTGCGTTCCCCAAAATCGATCGGTGGAGTGGTAGGACTGACCTTAGGGAACGCACCCTACGGCGATAACGATCGCATTGCCCCGTATTGCGATCGCTATGAACCTGAGCTAAAACAAGCTACATCACGCGTAGTTTTGCAATCACTGGACGATGATCAGATACACCTGAAGGCAGTGTGATGACCTGATCAACCCTGACATTTTGGCTGACGAAAATGTGGTCAATGGGAATTTTTAGAGCTTGTTTCCAATGATCGAAATGGGATAGCGATCGCGCTTCGTCAGTATAAAACCAGGTTGGATTTAGTCCATGCCCTAGATTGACACTGCGTAATCCTGAGTTAATGATAAAGTTGCGAAAATAAATCGACCAGGAGGTGAGGTTAAAGTCACCCATTATTACGGTAGTGATTGACTGCTGTGCTGCATAGGCTGCCAAGGCCACCATCGCCTGGTTACGATTGATAAAGTTAGGCATGGATATAGGGGCAAGGGGATGGGCAACAACAACCCGAATGGGGTGTCCTGTCACATTAACGCTTGCGAATAGGCTATGGTGGCGGGTTCCCAAGTTGTCAGTCGTCGCCTCTGTAATGGGATAGCGGCTAAATAAACTCAGTCCGCCTCCCGTTGCGCGGTAATAGTAAGGATAAAGATCCTGCACATTGTCTAGTAGCTCTGCTGCCTGCTCCTTGAACGGTTCAACTAACCCGAATACATCTACGGGATTTGCCCGAACCAGGTCAGTCACGGCACTGGTCTCCCATAGTTGGTAGTTGACGTTGTAGGTCATTACAGTCAATGGGAAACCACCAGTTCTAGCATCTCGCAACCTCGGAACATACCAGGTACCAATTGTGCTGGCATAAAACCCCAGTCCGACAGCTAACGTGATCATCAATTTCCAGCGCGAAGGACGGAACCTGGGTAAAAACAGAGCCAACAGCAAGATCAAAGTCAAGCCCGCAAACCAAAGATAGCCTGTCCCCAAAATCTCAAAAAACCATAGCTTGTACCATACTCCAGGGGTGAAGCTGATTAGCAACAGGCTAAGTGCCATCGACCACAGCAAAATACTGGTCAGCATAACATCTATTGAAAATCCAATGGCTTTGTCACTGGGGACTAACTAGATATTATACGGAAACTTTCCACACATCACCCCCAATACACATTTTAAAAAAAATCTTTCTGTATATTACTCTCAAATAGAGCGATCGCAAGAAACTTTCCCAATAACACGACAATAAGTCACCCCTTGTGCAACTATATTTTTAGTCTTGATTTACAAGGCTTTCAGAAATTATACCATTTTTCATAAGTAGGGTTTGCGGCAAAAAGTTTTTCGTGGGGGCAAGGGGGGGGGTAAGATACCTGCCAAGAATAAAGAAAAATGGTATTAGCAGAGATAAAGTATCCTCTGGAACCCTGATTCTGTCGTTTTTAGTTGCAGATCGCGTTAAGTCTGTTATGCCGATTGGGGCATTCTTTTATGAACCCTCCACCACTACCAGAGCAGCGTACTGCTACGCCGTGCCTTCGGCATCGCATTAATGCAACAAGTAGATGATCTATCCCCAATTAGCTGCTAATCTGACAGAGGATATTAGATTATCTGGACTTACAGCCTCAATGAATGAGCAAGGTGCGTTCCCAACAATCTATCGGTGCAGTAGTAGGACTGACCTTAGGGAACGCACCCTAGGGCCATGGCGAGCGCACTGAAACAATCCACTACGAGAGCAGCAACTATTGTAGGTTGGGTTGACGCTAGGAAACCCAACCAAGAGTAACCTTTGGGGTGGTTGGGTTTCGCTTAAACAAGCGAATTGAGCCATTTTCGACCCAGTATTGTTGCGCTCAACCCAACCTAGGAGGCGACGCGATCGCACTACTGGCCAAATACTCCAATCCCGTAATAACAGGGACTGTTTCCGCATTTATACATACTTACCAGGATGCGGAACTCGCCAGTCCATCTGGGGGTGACTGTTACTAAAGGCTTATCATCAGCCGAGGTAAGCTAAACGGCGCTTAACCTGCATGATCCAATAGCTATAACCCTTTTGGAGTCTATATCGGTGATCCGAAGTAAAAGCCGTTTAGCTTATCCGTAGCTATTACCCGATCATTTTCATCATAGACCTTAATATCAAGGTCAGAGCAGTCTTTGTCACAAACGCCGATGATGACGTATTGCATTCCCTTCTGAAGGTCTAAAGTAGAAGACTTTGCGCCGCCATTGGCCAAGGTGGCGATTTTATAGTCATGGGTCTTTTCAAACCCCCTAGCTCCCAGAAGGTCTCGGGCGCCATTAAGCTGGCGGCGCACCTGCACAACGTATTGAGTTTGGCTTGAAGTTTGGGCCGGAGCCAGGCCAGAAGCAGCTAACACCGTTGCGACGGAAAGGCAGGAACAGACCAGTAGGCCTCTGAATCGTCTTTTCATCATTTTCTCCTGAAACTGTTGTTGGTGCAGGAGGTGAGGATTGAAATCTGCCGTGGCACCACTATCACGACAGTCCTCAGAGGGTGGAGCGAGAAGTATTCTCAAACCAATTAAAACCAGGTTGAGGGAACTACGAGGGAGGCGAAGTCTATCAGCAAAATCGAATCTGTTACAAGCTCTATTTCTTAACTGGCAGGATAGCCGCCCAGCTAGATATTAGACCGAAACTTTCCCCATATCACCCCAAATACACATTTTTTTAAAAATCTTTCTGTATATTACTTTCAAATAAAGCGATCGCAAGAAACTTTCCACATAACATTACAATAAGCCTTTTATGCCGATTGGGGATGGGGAAGTGGGGAGCAGGGGAAATTCAACTAAAACCCTAAAACCCAATACCCAACCGCCAAAACCTAAAGCTCAACAGTTAAACCCTAACAGCTAACGCACCGATCGAGCGCTCAATCATTATTATAGAGACAGTAACAAATATTTATGAAACTTCATGCTTATTAATCGCCTTGGCATCGATCGCGGGAAAAAATTCCTTAAAGAGAGTATCTTATTCGGAAATGACCCTAATCCCGAATTAATTGGCATTTTAGGGGTTTATTTCGTGCAGGGCATTCTCGGACTCTCCCGATTAGCGGTTAGCTTCTTTTTAAAAGACGATTTGGCCTTGAGTCCCTCCCAGATGGGGGCATTAATCGGAGTGGCGGCGATTCCTTGGGTGATTAAACCAGCTTTTGGCTTTCTTTCGGATGGTTTGCCTATTTTCGGCTATCGTCGTCGGCCCTACCTAATTTTATCGGGAATTCTCGGGGTTTTAGCTTGGTTGGCCCTAGCCACTGTGGTGGAGAATGCTTGGCAAGCGATGGCCGCGATCCTGCTTGGTTCCCTTTCTGTCACCATTAGTGATGTCATCGTCGATTCTTTGGTAGTAGAAAGAGCGCGCAAAGAGTCCTTCACTCAATCCGGTTCTCTACAGTCCTTAACTTGGGGAATATCGGCGTTAGGCGGCTTAATTACGGCTTATCTGGGTGGTTGGTTACTGGCACACCTCGGCACTCGTCCTGTCTTCGCTCTCACGGCTATTTTTCCCCTGATTGCCTCAGCCATGGCGTTTTTAATTACAGAGGAAAAAGTCAAGAATAACAATGATTCACAATCCACGCCGAAAGTCAAGGAGCAAATCGGGCAACTATGGTCAGCCATTAGACAAAAATCAATTTTATTACCCACTGCCTTTATTTTTCTCTGGCAGGCTACCCCTAGCGCCGATTCTGCCTTTTTTTACTTCACCACCAACGAGTTAGGATTTGAACCGGAATTTTTAGGACGAGTGCGCTTAGTCACCAGTTTAGCCTCGATCCTGGGCATCTGGGTATATCAACGGTTTTTAAAAGCGATTTCCTTTCGTTTAATTTTGGGTTGGAGTACGGTGATTTCCGCGCTTTTAGGGATGACTACCCTACTCTTAGTTACCCATACTAATCGAGCGCTCGGTATTGACGATCATTGGTTTAGTTTGGGGGATAGTCTCATCCTCACCGTCATGGGACAAATTGCCTTTTTACCGGTCTTAATTTTATCGGCCCGTCTTTGTCCCGTGGGCATTGAAGCATCTCTATTCGCTTTATTAATGTCCATCTGGAATATGTCAGGATTAGTTTCCCAAGAAATCGGCGCTTTATTAACCCATTGGTTGGGAGTCACCGAAACTAATTTTGATAACCTTTGGTTATTGGTAGTGATTACTAATCTCTCCACTCTCCTACCTTTACCCCTAATTAAATGGCTACCTTCTACGGATCCCCAATCTCAGGAAGTCAAGAAAACTTTTCCCCCCGCAGAAGTCTTTGAACATCATGTTACTGGTTCTTTAGCCGAACCGGGTTTTATTCCTGAACTTGTCCCCGAATTAATCGAGACAAGAGATTGACACTCCCATTGATTATTCCAGAAAACGGGTTTCTTTGAGAAACCCGTTTTCTATGGCAAATTCTCAATGCCATCTTCATCTTGCTTAATTGAGAACAGTTTTTAACTTTTCCAAGACAGAATTGTTTAACGTAATTTTTCCCATTCTTCTAATATTTGCTGGCTGTAAAATTTTATCCAGCAAGCTTTTGCTGATATCTCCTTAGTGTGGATTAGGAATCCAGATTTTGGTAATGATTCGGTAGTAGTGGCGTAGCCCTCTTGCTTACCTGGTATGAATTGTGTAAAATATTTATTAATAAAAATAATTGGAACCCGCTCAGTCTTTAAACCTCTAGCTTGCTCATGACTTTTCTGATAAATATCTTTTTCTGGCTCCTGTCTGGCTTACTCAAATATCAGTCTAGCACCGAACAAAGTGCCCCCCTAGTTCACCTCCGTTCCCCTGTCAAGCGTTGTGGTTCTCACCATACTATCAAGAATGGTTCTATTCATAATGGAAAACCCAAACGTCAATGTAAAGAATGTGGTCAACCGTTTGTGTTCAATCCCACTAATAAAACCGTCTCTGACGAAACCAAACAATTAATTGATCAACTCTTGATCGAACGAATTTCCTGACGAGGAATTGCTAGAGTAACAGGGGTAAGTTGGTCATGGTTACAAAAATATGTCAACAATAAACTGGCAGCTGTCCCCCGTCAAATAAAGGTTTCGGACAAACCAAAAGGTAAATTGGTTAGAGAATGTGATGAGATGTGGTCTTTGGTTTTTTCTAAGACGATAAAGGTTTATATTTGGCGGTTAATTGATAGAAAGACACGGGAAATTATTGGTGGCTATGCGCGGAGATAGGAGTCGTCAATCAGCCAAAAAACTTTGGGACAGTTTACCAGGCGTTTACCGACAATGTGCAGTTGCTTACACAGACTTTTGGGAGTCCTATAAGACAGTAATTCCTAGTAAACGTCATCGACCAGTCGGTCAAGAAACTGGTCAAACTAATCCTATTGAAAGATTAAATAATACCTTTCGACAAAGGATTTCTCGGCTGGTGAGAGAGAGTCTATCTTTCTCTAAAAAAATGGAGAATCACGTTGGGGATCCCTTTGGTATTTTATCCATGACTACAATGCACAGCAAAGCAAAGGATTAAGCCGCCATCACTACTACCGAATCACCACCTAATTCGTCTTCATCGGCTTTCTCTAAGTCTAACAATTGTCCTAAACTCTGACTGCAAGTCTCGCTATTAAATCCTCTCACTGTGGCTAGTTTCGATTTAGGATTGATGATTCTTGCCACAATCATCGCCACCACTAAGTTTCTGATTCGAGAGGATTTTTCACTGATTATTTTATCTAAACCTAATTTTTTAATCGTCTCTAAAATAGCCATTACATGACCAGGAGGAAGACTTCTAATCACTTCAAAATGATTGGGAATGCCTTCAGTCATGGACAGTGTTGCCCCTTTAAGAGCCAGTTTTAGATTGTCGATAATATCATCGGGTAATTTTGAGAGATTGGCCAGGGTTCTTTTTTTGACTTGATCTCCTTCTCGATAGGATTCACGAAGAAGAACAGCGGGGGGGGAATTACGGTTAGGAACTTTTTCTATATACATGACCACTATTTTAGCAAATGGAGAGAATTCTTTTTCATTAAGAAATTTTACAAATTACATGGGTACATTAAGAAAAGTTAAGGGGTGTATCCATTGATGGATAAGGGTTTTCGGCTATTATGCTATATATGTATGGGGGAAGTTCAGTTATACCCATTTGTTATTTCCCACGCTAAGAGAGAAATTGTTAACTAGAGTCAGTGAACAGTTTTGTTATCACCTTGTTCTCTAATTAAGTAGCGTCACAACACCTATGGTATGCAAATATTTTGACATAGTGATCGCTTTTTTACTACAGCAGGCTGGCGTTGGGGAGGGCAAGTGCCAACGCAGTCAGGCTGGTAATGCCTACGATCAGGAGGTTGGCAAAGTTCATGACATAGGCGCATACTGGGAGGGTTATTTTTTAGTATCGCTCCTATGGTGAGAGGGGAGAAGAGTGGAAGGGCGATCGCGACTGTCTCGAAGGCGGCTATTGAAATATAAATTCTTGTCCAAAACCTCTGTAGCCTTATGCTGGGATCTCAAGATCGGGGAATGGTTACACCAACACCAGCAAATTAAGCTGAAGAAACACGGGCGACTTGCCAAGAGCGTTTTTCGCTACGGCTTAGATTATCTTTGCTCTATCGTCACTGATTTAGACTTGAAACAGCGTGAGTTTTTACACTCCTTGCGATTTTTGTCCTGTACTTAGATCGGCATTACCCCAAAGGCTACTTAGGATGTTTATTGTTTACTTTTTCTTGTGAAGGAAGTTGATTTGGCTTTTGCTGCGTAGGATTAGTGAAGTATGTAAATAAAAGGTAGCCAACACCTGCCGAAACTAGAAGTATTAGAGTAATTTTCAACCATAATGGCCATTTTGTCTTGTATATAATTGTGAAGCATACTAGTCCTGCACTGATAGTAATTATTACATTCCGCACATTTGGGTCAGAAATGTATTCAATTAACCAAGAGGCAAAAGAATTGGCATTATCGGGAGCGCACCCCCAAGCAACAAAGTTTTGAGCCAATTCTTGCTGTGAGGTCTTGATAGGGAGACTAAGTGCCTCATAAGTTAATTTACCTAAAACACCACCTTTTGCTTGACCTATAAGAACAGCAATGGAGTCTTTGTTGTCGTCTTTTGAAACGTCATTACTTCTTGAGATATGTTCCTTATGTATAGAAGCAGTCCGCGCAGAAGAGTTAGATTCAGGTGTATAAGTTTCATATCTTCTAGACAAAGTTTGGCTTGTGTTTCTTAGTTTCATTACTTGAAAACCTCTTTAAGCGAATTAAGACTGAAAAGGCTTCGGTTGAATAATCTTAGCCGTCACCGTCCCCACCACATACTGCTCTTTGAGGACAGCGATCGCACTTTAAATTCAAAAACACGCCACCGCCGTACCCGCCAAACCGATCTTCCGGTAATAGTCGGGAAAAGCAGACCCAGTGCTTTTTTATCTATAGAATTTTCTTCGATAAACCGTGCCAAAAGGCTCTAATTATTTACCTCTTATTCACCTATCCCTACTCTATCTCCGATAATCTCAACGAATGAGGCTGTTTTCATAAAATTTAACGATTAGCCGACAATGAATCGCAGAAATATCCAGCGATCGCTAAAGTGCTTAACAAAAGAAATTGTAATCTTATCGATTTTGACCGTGCCACTATCCAAAGGAATAGATTAGATTTCTTGAAAAGACCAATGCGGGGAAATTACCGAGTAATCACCTGAACTTTTTCCTTATCCGTAAAGATCGGGAGATGTGCATATTCTTGCTATTCCTAATACATCTGAGAGCGTCCGTCCTGTCGAATTTATCTTTAGTTATAGGCCGACATTCCACACATCTTCATATACTTTTATATATTTTTACATTCCCCAAGATGTTTTGACGAAAAACCTTCATTGTAGAAACTACTATTGAGAACATTTTCAATAATTGATTTTTTCTGAGAAAAAAAATTACAATTCTTCACCTTGATAAAAATCTAAGTAGCTGGTTATAATTAAATTAAAAATGGATTTTAGGTTCGATCCCCCCTGCCCCCCTTGATAAGGGGGGTGCCGATAGGCGGGGGGATCCCCCCTTAATCCCCCCTTGATAAGGGGGGTGTCTGATAATTTTTAACGCCTACCTACTTATCATTGTAGCTATAGTCCCTACTGGCAATGGGTTTTAAGCAATATATTAGTAAAAATCATCAATTGAATGTTAAGAAGTGCGGAAAGTGAGTTCAACAAGGTTTTTAGATTTATTCAGCAAACCCTGACTATCCCCGTACAATTATCAGCATATCGATCATAAACCTTGAGATAGGTTGCACACCATGAGCGAATACCAATATTACGAATTCCAAGCGATCGATCGCCACCTCACCCAAGAGGAAAGAGCTGCCATAGGCGAGCTATCGAGCCGCGTCAAACCGACGGCAACGAGTGCCAGTTTCACCTATAGTTACGGCAATTTTCGGGGGGATCCCAAACAGGTGCTGGCTCGGTATTTCGATATCATGTACTACATCGCCAACTGGGGAACACAGCAATTAATGTTTCGTTTTCCCACATCCCTGATCAACCGAGAGGCAATTGAACTTTACTGTATCGATAATTATATCAGCTTATCTTTTGCGGGAGATTGGGCAATTTTAGATTGGGAATTTAGTCAAGAAGAAGGTTTTAATGACTGGATAGAAGGAGAAGGGATTCTATCGGAATTGATAGGATTACGCCAAGAAATTCTCCAGCAAGACTATCGAGGATTATATTTAGCCTGGCTGAAAGCTATTGACTTATCCGAGGGATATATAGACATCGATAAGACGCAACTAGAACCTCCTCTACCCCCCGGACTAAATCAACTTTCTGAATCTCAAAAGGCTTTTACGGAAATCTTTGAATTGGACGAACACTTATTAAATGTTGCTTGTGCATCCAGTGGTAAACTAACAACTATCTCGGAGCAAACTTGGCAACAAGCTATTACTCAATTATCCGCTTCTGAACGCCAAGATTTCCTATTAAGATTGGCTAAAGGAGAACCTAATTTATCTGCTAAATTCAAACAAAAGCTGTCTCAATTAATCCCTACTTCTCCCCCCTCTAACCAGCCTCGACGCACGGTTCAAGAACTTCTTGAGGCTGCTTCTGAGGAAGAAAAAAAGGCAGAAAAACGGCGACAACAAGAAGCGGAAGCCAAGCGAATTGAGGAACTACAAACTTTAGCTAAACGGGAAGCGCAAGTTTGGCAGCAAGTCGAGTCCCTAATTCAGAAAGCCCAGTCTAAATCCTACTATGAGGCTGTTAAATTGTTGGTCAAATTAAGAGATTTAGCCGAATATCAAAACGGGTTGCCCGTTTTCCAAGAGTGCCTGAACCAGATTTACGAACAGTACAGTAACCGGTCTGGGTTGAAGAGGAGGTTACAGGAAATAGGACTTACCGACAGTAAGTGAATCGCTCTTGAATTTTCTATTTCTTTGTGTTTTCATGCAGCACTAATTAGGGCTTGCTGAATAAATCTAAAAACATTGTTGGATAAGGCTTTTAGACTTTTTTCTCCTCAAAAAGTGCCAACCATTGGAGTGATCGGGGGTAAAATTCAGCTACTTTTTCCCTGAAAATTAGGTAACTGACTGCCTCAAAATCGGTAAAACCCCACACCCCACACCCTGCCCCTAGGAAAAGCTTTTTCAGCAAACCCTATATATTTTTCAGCTTACTAGCCCCCGCCTTTTCTTTCCACCCTTATCCCGAACTGACGTTAGCCTATACTCAACGGATTTAGTATGATACCAAATCTGTTTTTAACAATCTGATTAACTCTCAAGTTATGGATTGTTTCTCCCTGCTCCCCACTATCCTATACTTTTTAAACAGGATTTGGTATCAGATATCTGCCTAATATTATCTCAGGACTAAAAGGTTTTCTGGTGGAGAAATCGACCTAATTGACACTCCCATCGCTAAATATTCCTTGTCTTGCTACTGAGGTGGTGTTTTAGCGATTTCTGCTTGCTGTTTTGGCTTTTCTTTCTCCTGTACAACCTGGCTGAAATACCCTTCCACATCGCGCTGGATAATGTTTTCTACTCGTTGAGCAAAATCGGGATAGACTTCGGCGTGATTTTGGGCATGGCGATAAGAACCACTCAACTGGAGAAATTGCCAGCCCTCAATTTTCATCGCCTCTGCCGTGTTGCGATAGTGGCGATAGCGTTCGCCATAATGAAAGAACTCTTCAACGGCAGCACTGATAGCAACCACCTGACTTAAGCCAAAGGCGAGCCAACCGACTACTACTTGAACGTCATTGGCGTTGATATTAAGACTGACCAAGGCCGGAACAATCACCCCCCCGATAATTGTGAGCAGTCGGAGAAAATAGTATTGGTTGCGGGTTGTCTGGGCCCTGCCTTCTAGCCACAGTAATTGCTCGAGCCAGCGGGCTTTCATAAACTGCTTCTGTAAATCTGGCAAGTCAATCTGCTCGATCAAAGCAGAGATTTCTTGCTGGAACTGCTCACGATAAAGTTTGGACTTTTTTGGCATAATATTTGTACTTTTAATCAGTTAGTAGAAAAAAATTTCGGCTCTGGTTTCTCAAGTTTCCCGATTTCCGATTCCCGCTCCTTGAGCTTTCCAATAATCAAACTTAGTTGTGTCTAGATGCTCGACAATCCCCCCCAATTGACGCACTTGCTTGACCATATCACCAGTCCCGCCACGTCCATCACCGCCTTTGCCATCCCAGAGGACAATCAACCGCACCCGATCGATTCCGTAGATCAAACCGGAATAGAGCGCCCAACGATTGTTGCGCTCAAAGGGATTGCTTCCTTGCGGGACCGGTCCGATTCGTTCCGGTTGTAGGTTGAGCGCGACCTGGGGATGATTCTTAATCCTATAGAAACGCTCTACCCAATCATCGCCGGCAAAGCTGACTGACTCTTCAATAAATTGAGCCGACTCGAAGGGCAGATAGACCTCGACTTTCATCTGGCGCTCTAAACAGGCTTCTAGAAACAGGATATCGCCCCCACAAGCGAGTCCCGGCACGATCGCCAGATCCGTGGTATCAGCTTGCAGCTTATCGAGTACCTCCTTAATTTTTTGTTGCGCCTCGGTTTCCATATCCGAGGGAAACCGAGGCCTCGGGCGGTCTGGCTTGTCAATCATGTGGCCGGAGAAGAGGAAAACTTGCGGAGGTTCCTTCACCGTTGGGGAGGAGATCGCGGCTTCTTGATGTTCTATTCTCTCCAATTCTGCTTCGAGGACATCGAGGCCCGACTTGACATATTCAAGGCGGAAATTCAGGGATTCTAAGAGTTTCAATTGTTCTAGGGTTGAAAGTAAAGCAAATTTATTGTTCCAGAGCCGGTTGAGCGCCCTTTTATAGGCTCTGGCCACCTGTTGCGGGTTGCGGGCGGTACAGATGGCCAGATCGCCGAGGGAGAGGAAGACCCAAACATCGTTGTTATCCTTGAGAGCAGCACTGTCCAAGCTAAATTTAACGGCTCCAGACAGCACCGGCAACTCCTCTTTGATCGCTTTCTCTTCTGGATCGCTATCCTTGCCAGCCGGTGGCGCTAAATGCTTCAGCAGAGATGATAAGATCAGGGCGTTGATGCCGGAATAGTAATGATTCTGATCGAGGCGGTAGGCTTGCAGGTAAGTCTCAATCGCTTTTTGTAGTAAGTGGGCCGATGCGTAAGCTATTTGGCGGCGCTCCGCTTCATTGGAGATGCCGACCCATCGCTCCTTCCACATTTCCTTGTAAATGCGAGCTAAGTAGGAAATGGCATCTATATTGGCCGGTTCATCCCGCAGCAGCGACTCTAACTGTACGACTGCCTCATCATATCGCTTCAGTCGGCTCAGGTGAAAGGCTTCCTCGCGCCGGAATTCGGCATTTTTCGGCTGCATTGTCAGTCCGTTGCGATATTGCTGCAGCGCAAGTTGATAATTTCCTAGATTTCTTAAGGCTTTCCCCGCTTCGGCGATCGCCTCGCATTTGATTAGGGGGTTGCTCACTTCTTCGATCAACAGCAAAACGTCACCAATGCGATCTTGGCGTTGGGCGATCACAACCCTTTTCCGCCAATTATTGTACTCATCCCAGTAGCCAATGGCTAGGGGGGTTTGCAGCGACCGGCGATCGGGTTCTTCCAAGCCGTCGAGTAAATTGAAAATGGGGCTGTGAATGCGATGATGGTCTGATTCCCCGGTAGCGCGAGCCATTTTAGCGATCGCCTGTTTGTCTTTTTCCAGGTATTGGCGATCGGGCTGGCCATTCTCGTCACAATGGTAGGGGAGAGTGCGGACGTTAAAAATATCGAAGGGCAGATAACCTCGGCCCGACTGGATATGAATTAGTCCCCGCTTGCGTAGGGCGTGGCGTACTCCTAACTCATAAAAAACGTTGGCATTATCAATGCTGAGGTCAGCAATTACCAGATCCGCCAGCAATAGTTCCTGAAACATATCGGTGAGGATATCGCCGCTGACGCTTTCTTCATCGGCTCGAAACGGCTCAAATCCAGCTTCGATTAAGGCTGGTTTAATTAAGTCTTGATAGATGCTATTAAAATCTATCCAGCGGTCGTCTGGCCCTTTTTTCTTACCAAAGGGCATGACGACGAAGGCATGGGGCAACCCCTGGGGGCTGGCAGCGGTATCATGCTCTTGTTTCGGTTGGGGAACTAGCTCTAGGTTCGACTCAGAAACTTGTTCGGCGTTGGCGGCAGAATTTTTCTGGTCAATAATTTCTTGACTGGGCATATTAATCTTTCTGACTCAAGCAAGATTGATCATAACTTATTTTAGTGAGATTGAATCCCTAGCCATTTTTTGTTAAAAAAGGGTTCTTCTCAACCTAGTATGTAAAAAGGTAAGAGCCTAAAAAACTAACATAGTTACCAACAGTAACAGTGCCAGATTAGTTGGCCAATAAAGTAGCTTTGGGATTAAGTTATTTTTATAATCAATCCAATCAATTTTGATATTAGAAGCAAAAAGTATGGCATTAATTGCGACTAAAAGAATCATTATATATAGTATAAAGTAGAAATAATCAAGATAAATAATACCTGCCGTGATAATTTTTTGTCTGAGATTAATCTGATCGATAATGACAATGAAAAGAAAAGCCCCACAAGCGGAAACGATCTCTAAAGCGGTAAAATCTTGATTTTCACCGCTCTCTTTATGTTTGATGATCAGTATTTGAATACAAAAAAGCAGTAATAGGACAACAATAATTATCATCATATTACTAATCAGTACATTGATAAAATTTCGTTGGAGAACAACCGTAAAATAGAGTTCGGGAAAATTGTCCTGGCCGATATAGCTGTTAAGTCCAAAATTGGTATTATAGTTATTGAGTTTGTACTGGAAAAAACTACTCTTAATATCCCAACCAGGTAAAACAAAATCCTCTGCTAAACCGGGTAGGGAAGTAGGAACCATCAAATCGTAGGCATCAAAATCTGGGGTGAGGATGATATTTTTGTAGAAGTCTTTAGGCCAGAGGCGAATCCAGACATCTTTAACATCAAAGGGATATTTAGAATAATCAAAGTTTTCTCGGAGTTTAGCTTCAAAATACCAGACGATCACTTCAAAATTTTGGTCTTGATGACGATGAATCTCGGTTACATTGGGATCAACTGCTTCGGGAAGAATAAAACCCCGACTGACGTTTTGAGGGATATTCTTATCATACTTTTGCCAAATATAGCCCGTGATAAACACATCATTAGCATCTTCAAATTCTAGAGACTGCACAAAAACTCCTGTGGGAATATAGAGGGGGGAGTCTTTAGGGTTTTCGGATTTACGAGATTGCAAAAATTTATTTAAACCCGCTTTTTTCAGAAGCACTATATTGTTTTTCTGTTCGATTTTATGTTCAGAGATTTGGAGATACCAGATAGATCCGATTCCCGCCAGCAAGACAACAGAAGTGGAAGAAGAGACAGCCTAAAGACTGCGAACACTGCCTTTATAAGCGCGAAAAATTAGGATAAATAGAAAAAAGAAAAAGCTAATTATCTGTAGATTAATCAGCAGCAGTTTGTGATGTAAGCTCTTGGTATTTAATAAAATTTCATCTTGAATGAAGACAGCACTTAATGTCCAACTTGTAGTAGGAATAGGTTCAAAAAATATCCAGCTAGATTGTCCCGTTAAGGGATTTTGAAAATCCATTTCAATCTTAGAGCCTTTGAGAGCTTTTTGGGCTGGAACTCGCAATTTTTCGGGTTTATATGCTTGAGAAATTATTTGAAAGATGGTTTTTTGCTCTTTAACCCAATCTTCTCTATGACTATAGATAAAAGTTCCTTTTTTAGATAGGATAAATCCGTAGCCAGTCTTACCTAGTTTGAGGGAGTTCATTAAGTTTTTTAACCCATCTAGAGAATAGTTGGCGAAGACCACCCCAGAAGGAATATTTTTTTTGGTTTTCGGATTAAGGCGATAAAAAGGAGTGCTAAATTCTGCGAGTAAAGTGTTAGTTGCCGCTCCAAAATGAGGTTCTAACCAAACTGAACCGGAGGCTAAGGGATGGATATACCAATCACCCTTTCCGGGTTGAGTATAATCGTAAAAAGATTCCAGTTGCAGTAATTGCAGTTTACCCTGTTTTCTGGTGTAGTAGGGAGCATAGAGACGTATCTGAGATTTGTAAGTATAGGAAGCATAAGCCGCACCGACACCGAACCAATTGGGATTTTGTTCTATCGTGCTTTTTAATCGCTCAAGCAACTGTCGATCTTTAAGTTTATCCTTACTGATATCGTGGGCGATAGAATTGGCACTATCCTGGAGTTTACGAAGCTAGTTATCGATTTCTTTAGCGGCGCGGATAGCTTCTTGTCGAGCATTATTTTTCGCTGTTTCTCTGGTTTGATTTTTCTGCCGCCAGTAAGCATAAATGGTGAAGGTGGCCGACAAGAAACTGATAACGCAGAGAGATAGGGACAGTCTAAAGATTCGTTGTTGCCAAGGATTGGTTTGAGTTTGCATTTTTAGTAGCGTTTGTAACAAATTATGAAATTGTATCTTAGGATACGAAATATTGGCGGGGTGGTGTAATAGATTCTTAGGGTAACTGATTCTAAGGATCAAGAACAAATAAGACTTTAAGGTTCAGGCTTAGATATCGAACTGACCTAGTTTTTTAGAGTGTGTTTCAGTCTCACTTCTGAAACTCAAGTCTGAATAGGTTGCTGCCCAACCTTAACCCTTGGGATTCAGCTGGTTCAGAACTTCTCAAAAGCCATCAACAAACTTCTTAAGTCTTTTGGTCAGTCTACTAAAGGAAGATGATAAACAATGAGTGATGCCGATCAAGGAAAATCGTTAAACAGCAAAGAAAAAGTCCGTGAATTTCCATTAGCTTCAGTCTTACAAGCAGACATACCTCCTAGATGGAAGCCGTTAGGTATTGCCCGTTTAATTGTCTTGTTAGTTATTTTTGTAATCGGGATAACTTACCTGGCTTTTCCCGCTGCTGCTACAGCACAACCTAAGCCGATTTTAGTTTCTCTGGTTTCCTCTTCAGGTAAAGCGGCGCTCTTAAATCCCACATTTGATAAGAAAAAAGTCTCCCTGGGAATTACACCCACAGGTTGGAGCAATGGTGATGACCCTAGTATTGATCTGAATCCTCCAATTAGATACCAGCAAATTCTCAGTGAAATGGCATTAGCTGGTTTTCAAGGTTCGCAAATGTCAGGTAAATTTCCCCAAGAAATCTCAGAATTAAAAAGTGAGTTAGCCCTTCGCAATTTGACGATTTCTGAACCTTGGGTAGGAACCAAATTCACGGAGGGGAAAGAATCTGAAACCTTGCAGGAATTCAACAAACAAATGGATTTCATGAAGCAAATCGGCGGTACACAGATTGTGGTTGCTGAATTGGGCTATGCCGTTCACCAAGATAAGAGCAAAAATCCTTTAAAAGGGTTCTTCGTTACTTGGTATGGTTCGATAGGGGGGCATAAATCGACTAAATCCTTATCTGGCAAGAGACTTAATTGATTAGTTCGCTCTAGAGCAAAAACAATTGACAAAAATCGCTAAATGCTTTTCTATATAAGGGTT
>NZ_JAPZQM010000191.1:0-6168 GCF_027530565.1 Microcystis sp. LE19-10.1B
TCCCCACACCCCACACCCCACACCCTATCTTCCCATTTCCCGAATTCTCAGGGGGAGTCCCCAATAGTTCACCCGTTCTGCTAACCAGCCGGTGGATTCTAGCCGCTCGATCGCTTGATTGACGCGTTCTCGGAGACTTTGGTACTGTAAACCTTTAGGGAGAACGACTCCTAGAGCGATCGCACCCAACTGGATCGGTAATTGATGATAATTGGAGAATTGCTGCACCCAACCGGTTAAAAGGCTATTATCAGCCGCAAAAGCGTCTATTTCCCCCGTTTCCAGTAAATTTAAAGCTTCTTGATAGGAAGCAACCCCGCGCAGGGTAGCCTTAGGTAAATTGGAACGCACAAGGGCGATTGTCGTCGAGCCGTTGAGTACGGCGATTCTAGAGTTAGCTAAGTCTTCTAAACGCTGCAATTGCGGGTTTTTCGTCACAAAACCGCTGCTATCGAGGTAATAAAAGGGGCTAAAATCCACTAAGCGCTGACGTGCAGGAGTAATCGCCACACGAGCGATCGCAAAATCTACTCGATCATCAATAACCACCTGTAAACGTTCTTGATTACTAACGGGTTTGAGAATAATAGCACTGTCAGAACCGAGAATTTCTGACGCTAGACGTTTAGCGATGTCGATTTCCAATCCTTGCAGATTACCCTGAGAATCAAGGAAAGCGAGGGGAGGGAGATTATTTTTGACAGCGACAATTAATTTTCCCCGGCGTATAATTGTATCGAGATCGGCGCTAAAACTTGGGGCTACACCCAAGAGCAAAAAACCAAGAATCAATAACAAATTTTTCATACTGTTTTACCTAAACTAACTCGATTCCTACCTTGATTTTTAGCGGCAAACATGGCACGATCAGCCCGCTCGATCACCGCTTCTAGATTATTATCTTCAGGGCTAAATGTTGCCACACCAATACTAGCAGTAACTCGCACTTTTTGTCGATCAATTTCAATATTTAACTTGTTAATTACTTGACAAATGCGCCAGGCTGTGGTAGCAGCATCTTCAAGATTAGTTTCTGGGAGAATAGCGACAAATTCCTCGCCCCCAAAGCGCCCAAAACTATCCACTTGACGCAGACAGTTTTTAATTGCCCCAGCGACAGTAATTAAAGTTTTGTCCCCTAGGAGATGACCAAAGGTATCGTTAATATGTTTAAAATGGTCGATATCAATGAATACAAGCGAAAAATAACGATGATAACGACGACATCGTTGCAATTCTTTCTCGCCCAAGGCGAGAATCTCTCGACGATTATTTACCCCAGTTAGGCTATCAGTTCTGACTAGCTTTTCTAGTTGATAATTGATATTTTTCAGTTCTTCTTGGGTTTTTTTCAGTTCTAAATGAATTTTAACTTTGGCTAACAGTTCCCAACTATAAAAGGGTTTATTTACGTAGTCCACAGCCCCAGAATTAAAAGCATTGATAATATCTTCTTTTTCCTCACTATCTGTTACAAAAATAATCGGTATATGAGCGTATAAAGCATTACTTTTTAGTCTTCGACAAAGTTCTATTCCCCCCATCTCTGGCATCATTAAGTCAAGAAGAATTAGGTCAGGATTAGCAGTTTCTACTCGTTCTATTATTGCCTGTTTAACACTACTAGCATAAATAGTGGCATAACCAGCAGAATCAAGAATATTCACAGCCAATTGGAGATTTTTACCGACATCATCAACCAATAAAATTAGACAGTCTTCAGCACGAAATTTAATCATCATCAGTAAGTATAGGTAATTAAGTTAAGGACAAAATAGAGATACAATTATTAGTGATACAGCATTTCTTATACAGATGAAGTATGATGGGATTGGGCATCGCCCCCAAAGGTTAAGTAGGGAGGCACAATTATTTGTAGGATGGGTTAGCGGTAGCGTAACATAATCGGGGGTTGGGTTTCATGCTTCAACCCAACCTACGTTCATCTTATATTTAATTCCACCCACCTACTTAAGCTTATCCCTAGTTTCTAGAAGTCCGCTTTTTTCGACTAGAATAAAAAAAGCCAGCCAGAATAGCCACAATTTTAAAAATTTCTCCTCTTAGACTTGACGTGAAAGAGTCCCTCAACCCTACTTCTTTGGATCTCAAAACCATTTTTCCCTTTAAACTCGACGACTTCCAGCAATCGGCGATCGCTGCTCTCGCTGCCGGTAAATCAGTGGTGGTCTGCGCTCCCACCGGTTCCGGCAAAACCTTAATCGGAGAATACGCCATCTATCGCGCCCTCGAAAGGGGCAAACGGGTTTTCTACACCACTCCCCTGAAAGCTCTTTCTAACCAAAAATTCCGGGATTTTCAAGAAAAATTCGGTCGCACCCCCACCGATGGCGATGAGGATTCCCCGCTGCTCTTTGCGGAAGTGGGATTGATTACCGGTGATGTGGTGATCAATCCCTCCGCATTAATTGTAGTCATGACTACAGAAATTTTTCGCAATATGCTGTACCAAACTCCAATCGGTGAGGTAGGCACTTCCCTAGAAAACGTGGAAACCCTAGTTCTCGATGAATGTCACTATATCAGCGATCGAGGTCGCGGCACCGTTTGGGAAGAATCAATTATCTACTGTCCCCCTAGTATCCAATTAGTCGCCCTCTCCGCCACCATCGGCAACCCCGGGGAACTCACCGACTGGATTAACTGGGTGCGGCAACTGCCCCAATCCGGCGACAATAAACAGACCTCCAGCTGCGAGCTAATTAACTCCGATTTTCGCCCCGTCCCCCTGCGCTTTTATTTCGCCAATAAAGAGGGATTATTCCCGCTGCTCGACCCAAAACAGAGCAAAGTTAACCCGAAACTACGCTCAAAAGTCGGCCACGGCAAACCCCGACGCTTAAAACGAGAAGATTGTCCCACCATCGCCTCGATTGTCACCACTCTGCGGGACAAGGATATGCTCCCAGCCATTTACGTCATTTTCAGCCGTAAAGGTTGCGATCAGGCGATTCGAGAGCTAAAAAACCTCAATCTCGTTAATCAAGAAGAAGCTAGAGCCATTTACTACCGTTTACTCATTTTCTTTCTGGAAGATAATCCCAATCTGCAAGAACTAGCCCTTTCCTTCTTTGCCGTCGAAAATCCGCCTCTACACCAGAAATTACTGGCTTTTTTCGCTAATAACCCCCAGTCCGACGATCAACTCCTCAGCCTCTTAACCGCCGCCCCCGAGACGAAAAATCAACTGTTTGAATTCCTAGCCAGTGCTTCCCAATTGGTGCGGGCCGACCAAGTGGAACCCCTCACCCGGGGCTGTGGTGTTCACCATGCCGGGATTTTACCCCTCTGGAAAGAATTAGTCGAACAACTCTTTGAAGCTGGTTTAATTAAGGTGGTTTTTGCCACCGCTACCCTCTCAGCCGGGATTAATATGCCCGCTCGCACCACCGTTATCTCGGCCCTCTCCAAACGCACCGATGATGGCCATAGTATGCTGACTCCCTCGGAATTTGTCCAGATTGCCGGCCGGGCCGGTCGCCGGGGAATGGACGCGGTGGGCCATGTGGTGACAGTACAAACGCCCTTTGAAGGGGCAAAAGAAGCGGCTTTTCTGGCCATCGCTCAACCAGAACCCCTGCAAAGCTGTTTTGCGCCCAGTTACGGCATGGTCTTAAATCTCCTGCAAAAACACAGTCTAGAGGAGGCCAAAGACCTCTTAGAGCGCAGTTTCGCCGAATATCTCGCTCGTTTGAAGTTAAGCCCCGAACGACAACAGATTACCGCCTTAACCACCGAATTGGCTAAGTTGGATATGGAATTAGCCGGTATCGAACGGGAGCAGGTCTTTAGTTACGAAAAGCTACGGGAAAGACTGCGGGAAGAAGAAAGACTGTATAAAATCCTCGCTAGTCAGTCAGAGGCACAGAAAAGACAGGAAATACATCTAAAATTGCCGAATATTCCCGTCGGAACCATCCTCCATCTCAAGGGCAAACATATTAAGGTTCCCGTCCCCGTCCCCGCTATCTTCGTCAATACCCTGCACGGAGCCGGTCAAGTGCGAACCCTTGTTTGTTTAGGTAGTGATAATCGCTGGTATTTAGCCGCCTATGCCGATATTAGCGAGATCGATCGAGGTTTTCTCACTCCCGCGGAATTAGGCGAACTGATACCCCCTTCCCTAGAAGCTGTTTCCCTAGGGGGTTGGCGCAAGGGTGAGGAAAATACTCAGGCGATCGCCGATTTAATCCCCCAACAAGTGCAGGGCATCCCACCAGTGGCGGAACTGGCAACACAAGCACAAAAAATTGAAATTGTCAATAGTCAAATTGCCGCTCATCCCCTGCAAAAACGCAAAAATCCAGGGCGATTGATGAAATTATACTACGATCGAGAGATTGCTCGCGATAAGTTACACAAGACCCAGATTAAATACCAAAAACAACAATCGCGTAAATCCTACTACTGGGAAGAATTTCTGAATCTAATCGAGATTTTGCGGGAATTCCAAGCATTAGAGGGTTATTTGCCCACTCCCCTCGGAGAAGCGGCGGCCACTATTCGCGGGGAAAATGAACTCTGGTTAGGATTAGCGATGATGTCCGGAGATTTGGACCGATTGACTCCTAGCCAACTAGCCGCCGCCATCAGCGCCATGATTACGGAACCCCCTCGCCCCGATACTTGGTGCAATTACCCTCCTGTGCCAGAAGTTATCGATATTTTGCGGCAAGGAGAGGGAAATTCCCCCGGTCTGCGAGAAGTTCGCCGTTTACTCTATCAAGCTCAATCTCGCTACGATATAACTATTCCCGTCTGGTTAGAAACCCAACTGATGGGGATTGCCTCCCGTTGGGCCCAAGGGACATCCTGGCCGGAATTGTGCGAAAATACTAGCCTCGATGAGGGAGATCTAGTGCGATTATTACGGCGCACCGTCGATGTTCTCTGGCAAATTCCCCAAATTCCCCGAGTTTCCCAAGTCCTTAAAGATAATGCCCGTCTCGCCGTCACAGCCATGAAGCGCTTTCCTTTATAATATTGATCGCTCTTTTAAACAATGGGAGATGGTAAGGAAAGTAACTGTTGGTGAATCTGCTCGATGAGGGCGAGGATTTGCTGATAATTGTGGTGCAATCCCTGTTGATAGAGGTGATTGGCTCCTTGATTTAAATCCGCTAAAGCTGATTGATAATAACCCAATTGATGCCGCAGTAATCCCCTTCTAATATAAGCATCGGCATAAAAAGGATCGATGGCAATCGCCTGATTTAAATGAGCGATCGAGCGGTCGTATTCACCTAATTGGTGAGCGGTACAAGCTAGATTATAGTAGGCTGAAGCGTTATTTTTATTTAACCGGAGAGCTTGATTAAAATCCGCTTTGGCTGAGGTAAAATTGTGGAGGGCTAAATGAGATAAACCTCGATCATTATAAATAGTGGCTAAAGTGTCGGGTTGCCAGTTAGTAATTTGACGCAAGGATTGATTAAAATCAGCTAGGGCAAGGGGATAATTTTTCATGGCTGCCTGAACTAAACCCCGATTATAGTAGGCTTGATAATAGCTGGGTTTTAACCGGATAGTCTGGTTATAATCGGTCAGCGCCTGTGGATAATCTCCCAAACGATAAAAAGCTAAACCCCGATGGAAATGGGCTAGATAATTATCGGATTGCTGTTGTAAAGAGCGGGTGCAGTCCTGCCAAGCGTGGAGATAATCCTGCAAATAAATCTCAGTTAAACAGCGATTACTGTAGGCTAGGGCCAAGTTATTTTCCCGTTCGATCGACTGATTGAAATCCTGCAAAGCTTGCTGATAATTACCCGCCTCTAGTTGTTCAATTCCCGATCGCAACCAGTAGGACAAATGTACTGATTGAGCCGCTTTTCCCTGCCGAGGCCATCCCCCCAGCACAAGCGAGCAGAGCAGTGCAACAATAACCAATCCACCGAGGCGAGGAAGAAAATTTTTCAAAACCGTTGACATAGGAGTATCTTTGTGCATATACTCCCCATTCTGAGGAAACTTTCTCGATCGATCAACAGACAGCCTGTCAAATGCAGGAGACAGGAGATTATTTTTATTTATTTTTCCCACACCCCACACCCCACACCCCACCCCCCACACCCCACACCCCACACCCCCCACCCCCCACCCCACACCCCACACCCCACACCCCACCCCCCACACCCCACCCCCCCC
>NZ_JAPZQM010000043.1:0-5212 GCF_027530565.1 Microcystis sp. LE19-10.1B
AAATCCTTATCTGGCAAAAGACTTAATTGATTAGTTCGCTCTAGATAAAAAACAATTGACAAAAATCGCTAAATGCCTTTCTATATAAGGGTTCCATCCCTTATAACCCCCGTCCATTGCATAACACAAACCGAAGAGCCACAGTTTTTTCCCATTAGCGGGGTTAACTTCGGTCATTAAGATTCCACCCAAAAAACCGCCCAACGACTTATTACCTTCAGGGGGATTGGGATCAAGAATGCGTTTAACCGATTCAACTTCATCTGCCTGTTGTAGTTCTGTCAGTAATACTTGGGCCTGTTCGTCGCGTTCTTCAGGCTCCAGGTTAGGATCGTTAAAAGCGATCACCAATTTAATCGTAGATTTGTTACTCATAGGAAGTTGAGTTGAAATAATATAGGATAATACTAATCTTACTGAATTATGCAAATTTTACCATATACCATCTGAAATCTAAATAAGTGATCCCATTTTCATACTGCCCCTTGCCGAGTGCAGATTTCTTCACTGATGTTGTGCTGTTGCTGAACATAGAAGATCGATTTTTCAACCTGCTCCAAGAAATCATAACAATTATTGTGTGTTGGGTTTCCTTACTACTACTACAGGCTAATGGCGATAATTCCGCTAGAAAGTATGAGAATGTGTCTGACATTCAGCAGGGGGTGAGTATTGGTATCATGATTAAAAGTAAGGATATAGATAGGGTTTGCGGCAAAAAGTAGGGGCGAAGCATTCGGATAGAAAATCTACGGTTTCACCGATAGGTTATTGCCCGAATGCTTCGCCCCTACAGGACGCGGGCCGATGAAGACGCAAGGTTTTGAACGACGATTCTCTCAAAATTTGCACCTGTTTCGCTCGTAAAGCCACAAAACTCTTACCTTGCCTACATTTCACATTTATTCAGCAAACCCTAGATATATAGCGTTTTTCAGTCTGCTGAGGTACAAAAGTTATGGGTTTTAGGCAAAAGGCAAAAGGCAAGAGGCAAAAGGGAAGAAAAATAGGTGTACCTCACTAGCTTAGGAAACGCTATAACTTAATCCATCGCTTTTCTTGATTGAGATTAAACTAATGTTTGTGTTGTTAATCAGTGAGGTAAACTAATGACTACAGTTGAATTAAAACAAGCCAAAAATCAACTTAATGAGTTATTGGAATCTGTACTTAAAGGTGAAGAAATTATCATCACAGAAAATAATGAACCTGTAGTTAAATTAAGTCCTGTAAAGTTAGCCAAGAAACCACCGCTTCAACCGAGAAGTGCTGCGGGAAAATTTTGGATAGCCGATGATTTTGATGCTCCTTTAACTGATTTTGAAGATGATCAATAATTAGGCTCAAATTTTTAATAAATACTTATGTATTTCTTTGGTATGTCACTAATAATAAACAATGGAGAGACAACCATAAAATTATGATTAATGAAAGAGAAAATCTAGTTTATCTTAGTTAAGGTAGTTTTTGGGAAATGGCGATAAAATATAGTCTGGAAAAATTAACTTTTGATTCACCTTTTCGAGAATTGATTGCGTCACAAATTTAGAGCAATGATTGGCAAATTTTGCCCCTTAATTTACTACATTTTGAACGAGTAGCGCAATTGCCTGTTCAGCATTGTAGTAGATATGTAGGGGGTAAGTTCGCTTATATTACCGGCTCTTCTGGTTTCCGTAGCACCGCTAGAACCACTGAGAACAGAGGACATCACTTTTCTGCAATTCCTGTAAACGGTTGAATAAAACCATCCACACCGACAAAGGAGGTGAGGGGCGACCAGTTTAAAATATCCTCTAAAATTGATTGATAGCCCTGCACATTGGGATGAAGTCCATCCTGCATTAATCTTTCTTGGCACCACAGATCACCCCGGTCCATCCAGAGATCAAATAAATCGAGATAGGGAATATTTTGCTCTAGACAAGCTTGTTTAGTGGTTTCTTTAAAACGATACTGATCGCGATGGTTGAAGTAAAAGCAATCTAAAAAGGGCATTTTCCCCTCATCCACGGGAATCATCCCTATAAACAAAACCGGGCAAAGAGAACGGGCCCGGGCGAGTAAATGTTCGATTTGAGTTTGAAAAAGATCGTGATCGGTGTAGGTGCGACCATCGGGCCGGCCCAAGCGGGCTGTATCATTAACACCGACGGAGAGAAAAATCAGGTCGGGGAGACGATTGCGAATTTCTCCCCTGAGACGAAATTCCTGTTCTAAACGTTCGGACACTTGTACCACTCGATCGCCGCGAATACCCAAATTATACAGGGCATGACCAGCACTTTCCATCCACAAACGACGTAGGCGCTCGGCCCAACCGCCACCCACGGGGTCGCCATAGCCATAAACAAGGCTATCACCTAAAGCGACGATTTTGAGGGGATGGGGCATGATTAGGCCTTTGTCTTTAGTAGGTAAACGAGAAAGAGTTTGCATGATCGCTCGATCGAATCGGTTGTCCTTTACACTTGTAAACGAATTTGGTTAAACTGTCCGTGTATTATACTACATTAGAAATTTTTTCCTGCCAGTTAACTCATCTGATATCAGCCAAGCACCGGCACTGACCAGTATAAAGCAGCCCGATGATCATTGCTTGCCTCCGAGTCATTTCTGGGCTAAATCTACTATAAAATTTATCTTAAATGTCGGGGTGAAGACCCTCGGTTTTACCGACGGGATGAAACCCCGACCAGTATAGAAACAGCGAAGCACAACTAAAACTCTGCTGTTTTAAGATAATTTGTGCTAAAGTGAAAGCAAGCGGAAAATCAGATGTGTAGTCGTGGCACGCGAACTGACCGTTGTAAAAAGGCTAGTGTCACCAACTCAAAAAGGTTGCCCCAATACCTCACTGCCCTCTAACAAAAAATATGGCATAGGTGGGAGATAAAAATAATCAAATAGGGTAGGGCATACCCGAATTTAAGCTTGGGGAGTAGTCCACAAGAGTGCTTGCCTTATAGGTGTAGTCGGACTAGACATGAAAATGTAAGACCAAAATTAGCATTGCTAGTAGAGGCAAGATTCAGCCCAAGAATCCCTCGGTTTTACCGATGGGAGTGTCAAGATTAAACCCTAGATAACTCGATGACTACTCGTTTACAACGCGCGGTTCAAGACCGAGAATTTTTGATTACAGCCGAGATTACCCCCCCGAAAGGGGGGAATGCCAGTCATATGCTAGAAATGGCCCTCTGGCTAAAAAATCGCGTTCATGCGGCTAATATTACCGATGGCAGTCGCGCCGTAGTGCGAATGTCCTCTCTGGCTGCCTCCGCTATTCTCTATCAACACGACATCGAACCCATCTGTCAAATAGCCTGTCGCGATCGCAATGTGATCGGATTACAAGCAGATCTCATGGGCGCTCATGCTTTGGGATTGAGAAATATACTAGCTTTAACTGGAGATCCCGTCAAAGCAGGAGATCACCCCCAGGCTAGAGCAGTTTTTGACCTAGAATCGGTACGTTTGTTAAAATTAATCGATAAATTAAATAAAGGTTTCGACTTTAACGATAAATCTTTACCGGATGGACCCTTAGAACTTTTTGCCGGGGCTGCCGTCGATGTGCAGTCAAAAAGTTGGTCCGGTCTTCAAAGCCGTTTTGAGCGTAAAATCGAAGCGGGAGCGCAGTTTTTTCAAAGTCAATTAGTTACGGATTTCGAGTGCCTTGATAAGTTCATGCAGCAGGTGGCCTCCCTCGCCGATAAACCGGTTCTAGCGGGAATTTTTCTGTTAAAATCAGCTAAAAACGCCGTATTTTTAAATAAAAATGTGCCAGGGGTACAAATTCCCGACCATATCATTCAAAGACTCGCCGATGCAGCCCATCCCCTCGAAGAAGGCATCAAAATCGCCGCCGAACAAATAAAATTAGCCCAGCAGTTATGTCAAGGTGTCCACATCATGGCGATTAAACGGGAGGATTTAGTCCCAAAAATTCTCGACGTGGCCGGTATCCCGCCAATACATAACTAAGATGAAAAGTCAATAGTTTTTATAAAAAATTAACTTTCATTTTGACTACTGGTCTTTTGACAAGAATTCTACCCCTAACCTAGGATGGTAAGGCTCAAAGCATCTTCGGGGTTAAAAGCATGGATTCCAATCTAGGTCAAGAAAAAGAGAATAGTTGTGGTAATTCCGGGCGAAAATGGTTGTCGATCGGTATTGCTCCCACTGGTATAATTTCTATTGGCATTGTTCCCATGGGCGTTATTTCCATCGGTATTGTTCCTATGGGAATAGTTTCCATTGGAACCGTGGCCATGGGGACAATTGCGGCCGGTTTTGTTTCCATGGGACTTTTCAGTATTGGTAGCGTTGGGATGGGATTAAATAACGGCCATTTTTCCAATCTTAATTCTCCCCCTGCTGAATCTCCCCATAAACATCATCAGCATTAAAATCAAGATTTGACTAGCAATCATGAATTATTCCATCCGTGCTGCCGTTGCTACCGATGTCAAGGCTATTTTTGACTTAATTGTTGCCTTAGCAGCCTATCAAGAACTCAGCCATTTAATGACAGGAAATAGTCAAGCTTTAGGGGAGCATTTATTCGGAGAAAAACCCTACATCGAAGCATTGGTCGCGGAAGTAGAGGGTAGAATAGTCGGTTTTGCCCTATTTTTTGCTAACTATTCCACCTTTATAACTAAACCGGGGATTTATCTGGAAGATATCTTCGTTTTACCCGATTATCGTAGTCAAGGTATCGGGAAAGCTTTACTAATGGCTGTGGCTAAAATTGCCGTCGCTAGGGATGCAGGACTTTTAGAATGGACTGTCTTAGAGTGGAATCAACTGGCGATCGATTTTTATGGAAAAATGGGGGCTAAGGTCTTCCAAGAGTGGCAAATTTGTCGTCTCACCGGGACAGCTTTAACCCAATTGGGTAATAGTGATAAATAAGTCAGTCCCGATGCAACAAGTTACACCGTCAAGCATGAAAATATTCTGATCCTAAATCCGGTTATTAAAAACTGATTATTTATTCCCCCTTTTGCAGGAGTTTCTTTCCTGATATGTGGCCTAGACTCAACGGATGGCCGTATTACTTCAGATCTGTTTACTCAATCCAAGCTTTTGGGGGGGGGGGTGGCGCCCCCACCCCCCCCACGGGGGGGGGGGGGGGCGCCCCCCCCCCCCCCCGCCGACCCGTTCAGTGGGTGGGGGTGGACCCGCCGCGACCCACCCGCCA
>NZ_JAPZQM010000124.1:0-1604 GCF_027530565.1 Microcystis sp. LE19-10.1B
CCCTTATAGAGAAAGGCATTTAGCGATTTTTGTCAATTGTTTTTTATCTAGAGCGAACTAATCAATTAAGTCTCTTGCCAGATAAGGATTTAGTCGATTTATGCCCCCCTATCGAACCATAACAAGTAACGAAGAGCCAAAAATACGTCGAGAACCAAAACTCCCCGAAAGTGGAAACGCTACCGCGTTAGTTTTATTCTGGTCGCGATTCATCTCGCTCCATTGAGATAGTTTTGATTCCCGCTTCAGCCCGGTCGGGAGGAAATAAGCATAATCCAGAAAACGGGTTTCTCAAAGAAACCCGTTTTCTATGCTAATCTTTCCCATTCAAATGGCGCTCAAGTGCCGCTCTCGCTCCCAGTAAGCCTAAAGCCAGCAAACCTAAGCTAGAACTTGGCTCAGGAATGGGGGTACCTTGCAAATTTAGCGTCCAAGAAGTGAAAGAGCCAGTAGTACCAGCGACAGTATCGGCAATGGTCAGCCGCCAGACGCCGCTGGACTCTTGTCCGCCTAGGGAAGCGAGCATGGGAACCTTGGTGCTACTGTTCCCACCAGTGGCGAAGTAGTTGCCGCTGGCGACGTTAAAAAGATTACCCCCAGAAGCCGCTACCGTCCAGATGTCGCCGGTAAAGGCATCGTTAAAGCTGTAGTTGCCGTTGAAGTTGCTGTTATCGCCAGTCGCAGTAGCAGGGGGAACAATGCGCCCAACCCGGTTGAATAGGGCTACTGTCGTGTTGGTTGGGACGTAGGTGAGGGCGGCACGCACCTGGCCTAGAGAGTTGTGCTGCAGTCCCGTGAGGGTGACAGTGACATCGGTGATCAAAAAGTTGGAACTGGTGGGAACGGTAATAGTGCTACTAAAACCAGTGGTGTTGTCATCAGGGATATTACCGCCACTTCCGGTAAAGGTAAAGGTGGCGGCGCTGGCGGGGAGGGTGGCCACCATGGTGATCGCGCTAACTGTGCTGGCGAAGACAACACCGACACCAGACAGGGATTTGAGGATAGTTGTGGTGTTCATTGACAATTTTGTAGAAATTGGCTCTTCGTTACTTGTTATGGTTCGATAGGGGGGCATAAATCGACTAAATCCTTATCTGGCAAGAGACTTAATTGATTAGTTCGCTCTAGATAAAAAACAATTGACAAAAATCGCTAAATGTCTTTCTATATAAGGGTTCCATCCCTTATAATCCCCGTCCATTGCATAACACAAACCGAAGAGCCTAGAAATTTTACCAAAAAGCATATCACACCACCCCTATTTTGTCAATTATTGCTTCTTATCGATTTTATAGGGTTTTATCTATGTTTTTCATCTCCAGAAAACGGGTTTCTCAAAGAAACCCGTTTTCTAATGTAATCGCGTAGTGCTATATCATCGAAAATTTTGGGTCTGAAACCCCGTCGTTCTACGACGGCTTTACTGTTAAATATTAGCACATTTACGAAATATATGCTTAAATGTGAGGTATGGAAAAAGCCTATTCGTTTCGATTTTACCCCACACCCGAACAAGAGTCGCTATTGCGGCGCACTTTGGGCTGTGTAAGATTAGTTTACAACAAAGCTCTCCACGAACGAACACAAGCTTGGTATGAAAG
>NZ_JAPZQM010000402.1:0-1420 GCF_027530565.1 Microcystis sp. LE19-10.1B
GTCGTTTCAGGCTTTGTTGCCCTTGTTTTTTGTACCAAGCGATGTACTACAAGAAGGATAATGCAAGGTTTTTGAAAGTCCCAATCCTATTTTCTTGCACTAACATCGGACTTTAACAGGTCAAAAGCTTTATTTTAAAAGGGTTTTACCATTATTCAGCCAACCCTATATACGCGGGCAGCTTATGAGAGAAAATAGTGACCAGCAGATTTCTAGTCAATAATTAGGGCTATTTTCCCCGTCACCGAACCAGTTTCTAGTAGTTGATGGGCGCTGATAGCTGCCGCTAAAGGGAAGGTTTGGGAGAGATGAATAGTTAACTTTTTCTCATCAATTAAACGCGCCCCTTGTCTGAGAATTTCTGTTTGATATTTTTGCGCTTCTGGCAGTCCCATCAAAGCCGGGGTTAACATTAATTCTAAACTAATCCGCAAATTGCGATCGCGCGCTTCCTTCCAGCTGCCCGTAGGTTCCAAAATCGTCACCATATCGCCGTACACTCGCACCGCTCGGCAAGTTTGGCCAAAAGTTTCCCCTCCCACCGTATCAAAAGCGACATCTACTCCTTTCCCTGCGGTTTGTTGAAGTATCGCCGAGACAAAATCGGTTTGTTTGTATAAAATCGGGTAATCTGCCCCTAATTGCCGCACTAAACGCTCTTTATCGCTATTTCCCACCGTCGTATAAACTTTAGCCCCCTTCAGTTTCGCCAATTGAATCGCGACATGACCAACACCCCCGGCCCCGCCATGGATAAGTACGCTTTGTCCCGACTGAAGACGGGCGCGATCATAGAGTGCTTCCCAAGCGGTGATTAAAACCAAAGGTACAGCGGCCGCCTCGGCAAAAGAAAGAGATTTCGGCTTGTGGGCCAGATAATCCGCCTCGATCAGGGCATATTCAGCATAATTTCCCGTGCCGGCCTTGCCCAGTCCGCCGTTACAAAAATACACTTCATCCCCGGGGCGAAAATCTTGCACCGCCGCCCCAACGGCCTCGACAATTCCCGCCCCGTCACAGCCCAAAATGGCCGGCATTTGCTCGGGGTAAAAAGTGCCGCGTTTACGAATTTTTGTATCAATAGGGTTGACACCAGCGGCTTTTAATGCTACTAAAACCTGATGCGGTTGACTAATTTTCGGGGTGGGGACTTCCTGAAGCTGTAGGACATCCACGGCGGTCATGAGGATAGCTTTCATCGAAAATTTGGGTCTGAAACCCCGCCGTTTTACGGCGGCTTTGCTGTTAAATCTTAGCACATTTACGAAATATGTGTTAGAATGTGAGGTATGGAAAAAGCCTATTCGTTTCGATTTTACCCCACACCCGAACAAGAGTCGCTATTGCGGCGCACTTTGGGCTGTGTAAGATTAGTTTACAACAAAGCTCTCCACGAACGAACACAAGCTTGGTATGAAAG